>CBCTHD010000058.1:0-9373 GCA_965146615.1 uncultured Clostridia bacterium | reverse complement strand
AAACACACCTCAAAATGTCGCAAAGGGATTTGAACTTGCAAAAGAATATGTCGATTCGCACAAAAATCTCAAAGCGCCACTTATTACTGTAAACAGCTGGAATGAATGGACTGAAACGAGCTATCTTGAACCGGACGACCTGTACGGCTACGGATACCTTGAGGTGATAAAGAATATTTTTCTTAAATAAGCCATTGCATAAACTTTTTCAAAAAGACTGTTGCATTACAACAGTTCAATGCACAACCTACGTGGGACGAGATCGGACAGGTCTTTGTTGTAATCCGGCTGCATTGTACATAATAAAACCGCTTCATGCAACAGTCTTTTTGTTGTGTTTAGAAACAGCAATTATTCTGCCAGTCTGTGCAATAGACTTTTGACTGCTCAGATTGTCTCTGATATGCACCATGGCTTGGACCATCCCACGTAACTAAGGTTGATCGTCTCATGTGTTGCATTATAGAGGAAGTTTTCGCCACACTGCCATTCTTGTAAATCCTCTTTTTACCTCTTCTTACGCACGACATCAAACTCTATTTTACGTTCTTTGTAATAATACTCATAATCACGTTCGCCGATTTCACGCAGAACGCGGCAGGGATTCCCAACAGCCACGACCCCCGACGGAATGTCTTTTGTCACAACGCTGCCTGCACCAATAACCGTATCATCACCGATTGTAACACCAGGCATAATAAGCGCTCCTGCACCAATCCAAACTCTATTTCCAATGCTCACAGGCAGATTATACTGATATACTTTTTCTCTCAACTCGGGGCAAATCGGGTGCGCGCCTGTCGCTATCACTACATTCGGCGCTATCATCACATTATCCCCAATATAAATATCCGTATCATCCACAAGAGTCAAGTTAAAGTTTGCATAAAATTGTTTACCCACATGCGTGTTGCAGCCCCAATTCGCGTGCAGCGGCGGCTCAATATAGCAGTTTTCGCCCACTTCCGCAAAAACGCTGCGCAAAATATCCTCACGATATTTTACTTCGCTCGGACGGGAATGATTGAAATCATAAAGTAATTCTTTGCATTCATACAGCTTTTTACCCAATTCTTCAGGAAGTGCTTCAAAAGAGCAATCATATAGTTCTCCGTTTTTCATTTTTTCAAGTAAAGTCATATTTTTACCCCCTCATTTGCAACGCCACATCATGATGTGTATCTCCGCCGATTGCCGCGTTTTTATGCGCGGCGAGACAGGGACACTTTCCGCCCCCTGCGCACAGGGGGCCAAGCCGTATCCCGGTGAGGAACTTCCTAAGCGAATAGACGCCTTGCGTCTATTATACCACATCCATGCGTAAATGCAACTAAAAAATTTGTATGAAAAAAGAGATGTCCTCCCTCTATCAAAAGGAAAACATCTCTTTGAAAACGCTTCTTTTTTGAGCTTTCTGTTATTTGTTGTAAACTATTAACAGCATCTCATCCATCTGGCAACCCCAATATTTCTTGAAAAATAGGATTCCAGAAGTTTTTGAAAGACAGATTAACGTTTGGAGAACTGCGGCGCACGTCTTGCAGCCTTGAGTCCGTATTTCTTTCTTTCCTTCATACGCGGATCCCTTGTCAGGAAACCTGCTTTTTTCAGAATCGGACGGAACATTTCTTCATCAACGTTCAGCAACGCTCTGGAAAGACCGTGGCGAATTGCGCCCGCCTGTCCCGTAAATCCACCGCCCTGCACTTTGCAGATAACGTCATATTTGCCCAGTGTGGACGTTATCTCCAGCGGCTGTTTTACGATCATTTTCAGTGTTTCCAGCCCAAAATAATCGTCAATACTTCTATCATTTATTGTAATAGTCCCGTTGCCGGGTACCAATCTTACCCGTGCGACAGATTTTTTTCTTCTACCTGTTCCGTAATATTGTTGCAGTGCCATTTACTACTCCTCCTTCCTTAGCGAATCTCCATTGTCCAAACTTCCGGTTTTTGTGCTGCGTGGTTGTGCTCTTCGCCTTTGTAGACACGCAGTCTGGTTGCAGCGGTTCTGCCCAGCGTATTGTGCGGCAGCATCCCTGTTACAGCCAATTCCATTGCCTGTTCCGGACGTTTTTCCATCAGTTCTTTGTACTGAACCGCTTTGAGACCGCCAATCCAACCGGTATGTCTGTAGTAATATTTCTGCACCAGTTTGTTTCCCGTCAGAATTGCTTTTTCAGCGTTCAGAATAATTACATGATCCCCGCAGTCCACATGTGGCGTGAACGTTGGTTTGTGTTTGCCACGCAGAATTGAAGCTGCTGCTGCTGCAACTCTACCCAGCGGTTTGCCGGCAGCGTCAATAATGTACCATTTTCTTTCTACTTCGCCGCTCTTTTCCATATAAGTAGACATAATATCCCTCCATCTTTATGCTTATCCCAGGTTCTCGGTCAAAGACCTGAACCGTGTTACCTTGTGTACTCACAATCGGAAACCCTTTTTATTCCAGATTTCCCTTTTCGGCACGTTCTCTATTGTAATACTTTTTTTTCATCTTGTCAACACTTTTTTTGATTTTTTTTAATTTAAAAACTTCAAACTCTTTATTTCTTTTATTTTCTCACTCATACTCTTTCATTCTCCAACTCAAATTTCATTTTTTATCTGTTTTTCACAAAACATTTTCCCTATTTTCACATTGCTTTTTTTACTTATTTATGATATACTGTTACCAATAAAGCACCCGCGGCAAAATTGCCTACGGGTGTTTTGTGCTATCAGATCAGTTTGTCATTTTAACATAGAAACTCGTGTTAAATTTACATAGAAAGAGGTTGGTTGATATGAGTCAAAACTGTAAAGTTCTAGCATTTGATTTCGGCGCTTCCAGCGGGCGGGGCATTGTCTTTGAATATGACGGACAATCGCTGCGCGAAACGGAAATACACCGTTTTTCCAATGATCCTGTGATGGTAAACGGGCATCTGTATTGGGATATTTTACGGCTGTTTCACGAAATAAAGCAGGGAATTTTGAAATGCATGAGCGGTGGTCACCGGGACATTGAGGCGATTGGAATTGACACCTGGGGCGTTGATTATGCATTATTCGACGAACATGGGAATATGATGGAAAACCCGTTCCACTATCGCGATACCCGTACACAGGGTATGATGGAATTAGCGGATCAGAAATTTGGAAACGCTTATTTATTTGAAAAAACAGGGATTCAGTTTAACTTTTTTAATACCTTCTATCAGTTGCTGTCCGTGGCGGAACAGCAACCGGAAATCTTACAGCGCGCAAAACGTCTGCTGTTTATGCCTGACATTCTGAATTATTTTCTGACAGGTGAAATGAAAAATGAATACACCATTTCCTCCACTTCTCAGCTTTTAGACGCCCATAGCCGGAATTGGTGCACAGAATTGCTGGACAAGGCCGGTATTCCCGCGCGATTATTTGAAACGCCGGTATTACCTGGAACCATGATTGGGCATCTGCGTCCCGACATTTGCGAAGAACTGGGTTGCCCCTCCATTCCGGTCGTTGCCGTAGGGTCTCACGATACGGCGTCCGCCGTTGCCAGTGTACCCGCTGAAGAAAATGAAAACTATGCCTATATCAGTACCGGAACCTGGGCGCTGCTGGGCGCCGAATTGGATAGCCCGTTCATCGACCAGACTGCGTTTCAACATAATTTTACCAATGAAGGTGGTGTTGAGGGGAAAATCCGGTTTCTGAAAAATATTATGGGGCTTTGGATTATTCAGGAAAGCCGTCGTCAATGGCAGCGGGAAGGAAAAGATTATTCCTTCAACGACTTGGAACAAGCGGCTCGCGCTTCCCATCCGCTCACTTCCTTCATTGACCCCGACCATGAATCTTTTGCAACGCCGGGTAACATGCCGGAAAAAATCCGTCAATTTTGCCGCGAAACAAAACAGCCTGTTCCGCAAACGGAAGGTGAAGTGATTCGTACGGCGGCGGAAAGCCTGGCGCTCAAATGTGCCCATGCAGTTTTTGGACTGGAAGCTGTGTTCGGCAAATCCATTGATGTCATTCATATGGTAGGCGGCGGTATCAAAGATACCATGGTATGCCAGTTTATTGCAGACGCTTCCGGCAAACGTGTTGTTGCCGGTCCTGTAGAAGCGACGGGAACCGGGAACGCCATTGTACAGATGATGGCGCTTGGCAAAGTGGCGGACCTCGCCAGTGCGCGCCAAATTATCAAAAGCGCTACATCAACCAAAGAATACTTGCCGCAAGACCGCTCCGCTTGGCAGGAAGCATACCAGCGTTTTACTACATATCTGGCATAACATTAAACGGGGCTGTTCAAAGTTTGAACAGCCCTTTTTGTTGATATGAAAACTTTTTTATATAAAGAATTTAGCAATCATAATAACGGTAATCACAGCGCCGACAATAGTAGTGATGCCATAAATTTTACGTGACTCTTTATCATCTTTGTTCTTTACCAGATAATAAATACCTGCCCCTAAAATCATTACGCCAATTACCAGTCCAATCACATTTAAAATCATTTCTTTTTCCTCCATTTCATCAATAGGGCTGAATTTATAATAACAAGCACAGAACCTGCATTATGAACCAATGCGCCAATAACAGGGTTGAGCGTGCCTATCATTGCGAGAATAATGGCAAGGAAATTTAATCCCATAGAAAAGGATAAATTACACTTGATGGTTAGCATCATTCGTTTAGACAATGCCAACAAATGCGGCAGCTCTTTTACTTCGTCATCGACAAGCACTATATCTGCTGCATCTACTGCAATATCGCTCCCTGTACCGCCCATCGCAATTCCGACATTCGCTTTTTTTAATGCGGGGGCGTCGTTCACGCCGTCGCCGATCATACAGACCTGTTCTTTTTTCTGCTGATATGTCTCAATTCGTTTTAGCTTATCCTCAGGCAGACAATTTGCATGAACTTCTTTTATATGGAGCTGTTTTGCAATGGTCTCCGCTGCATTTTCATGATCCCCCGTCAGCAGAACAGGCTGTACGCCAAGCGTCGTCAGCTGCTGCACCATGTTACGGCTTTCAGCACGAATGGTATCCGATAGTACAAGATACCCAATCAACAGCCCACCGGCAGCTATGTAAATCACTGTACTTCCTTGCATAAGGTATTGTTCTGCACTTTCGCGCACGCTATCCGGCAGCGTGACATTCTGTTCCGCCAGCATTTCCTGATTACCCGCAAGTACGTCCACATCTTCAACCAGCGCCGATACGCCGCGTCCAGGTTTCATCTGAAACTGCTTTGCTGCCAATACGCCGTCAGAATGCGATTGTTTATAACAGCGGACAACCGCTTTCCCCAAAGGGTGCTCCGAAAACTGCTCCACTGCAGCAGCAAAGGCATATACCCTATGTTCCGGTTCATCCTTTACACTTTTTACGGCTGTCACCTGCGGTTTGCCGTAGGTAAGTGTTCCTGTCTTGTCAAAGGCGATTTTATGAACTGCCGCCAGCCGTTCTAACGCATCGCCCTCACGAACCAGAAAACCATGTTTTGTGGCATTTCCGATTGCGGCCATAATCGCGGTAGGCGTGGCAAGTACCAAAGCACAGGGACAAAATACCACCAAAATCGTCACGGCACGAATCATCTGTCCCGAAATCAACCACGTCAGAAACGCCGCCGATAGCGCGATTATCACAATCCATGTTGCCCATCTGTCTGCAATTCCAACAATTTTCGCCTTTCCGGCATCTGCTGACTGCACAAGCTGAATCATACGCTGGATGGAACTATCCTCGCCGACCCGCGTTGCCCTCATTTCAAACGCCCCAAACTGATTGACCGTACCGCTGGAAACCTCATCTCCGACGGTCTTATCCACAGGAAGCGACTCTCCGGTCATAACCGCTTGATTGACAGACGTCTGTCCCAAAGTGATCCTACCGTCAACGGGAACACTCTCACCGGGCAGCACACGAAGAATATCTCCCACCTGCACCGCTTCGGCGGGAATGATTTCCTCTTCGCCACCACGGATAATCCTCGCTGTCTGCGGCGTAAGACAAGCAAGTTTTTCAATGCCGGCTCTTGCTTTTGCGACCGTCAAATTCTCCAGCAGTGCACCAATCTGCATAATAAAAGCAACTTCACCCGCAGCAAACATTTCTCCAATGCAAATGGATGCAATCAGCGCAAGCGATACCAGAACGTCCGCCTTAATGTCAAAAGCCGTTACCAGTCCGATGATTGCTTCTAAGATGATTGGAATGCCACACAGCACAATGGCGACCCATGCCGCATCAAATGGCAGTGGGATAAGATTTAAAATACTGATGAGAAGCGCCGCTCCCGAAATGATGAGCAGTATAATATCTTTTTTTGTTCCGCCCCATTCCAGGAAGTGTTCCAGTTTATCTACGAATTGTTTCATACAATCCCCCTTTCCTTATACCCATAGGGGTATACGTATATTATACACATACTACTATAGATTGTCAAGAGGAAAAAGAAAAAAGCAGCCTTCTCAGACTGCTTTTTATTATTTCATATTGGCAAAACGCTCCACTGCCTTTGTAAAACTCTCGATTGTCTTATCGGCATCGCCATGTTCTATACCATCACGTACACAGTGCTTAATATGCCCCTCCAATACAACCTGCCCTGCTTTGTGAAGCGCTGATTTTGCAGCATTGATTTGCGCCAGAACATCTTCGCACGGGACGTCTTCTTCTACCATTCTATCAATTGCCTGTACCTGCCCGATAATTTTTTTCAGCCTACGGTGCAGATTCTCCGCGTCCATACATTGTCTCATCGTTTCACCTCCGTATATCATAAGCAAAAGGAATGCGGCGCATACAAGCCTCTTCCCATTATTACCGCACAGTCCCTTCCGTCCTATTTTCTTCTACCTGATATAGTTCGTTTTCACTGCCGGCAGACCTTCCGGGAGACTGATACCGTTTTGCCGCGCGCTTTGCAGCGTTTTCAGCAGCCACGCCATATTTTGTCCCAACGTACGCATAATCCACAATCCTTCTTTATCCTGCCGTACTTCCTCCGGCGTATTTCCGTGCACCATATTCCAATATGGAGATGGTACCATAATCATTTCACTGAGTCCGATATACTTATTAAGCTGGTCATATGCTGACGTCGTTCCGGCACGCCGCGCAGAAACGACGCAGGCGCCGGGCTTCATGCGAAACAGACTTTTCCCTGCGTAAAACAACCGGTCCATCAAGGAAATCATTGAACCGTTGGCAGAAGCAAAATAAACCGGAGAGGAAAAAATAAATCCATCTGCCGTTTTTGCTTTTTCCAAAGTATCATTCAAAATATCGTCCTCAAAAATACACCGATTATTTCTTGCACGGCACTTTCCACAGCCAATACAACCATGAATCCCCTGCTTTCCAATCTGTACAATTTCTGACGTAATACCATGCCTCTCCAATTCTTCTGCAATTTCCGTAAGCGCTGTAAAGGTGCACCCCGCTTCATTCGGACTGCCGTTGATCATTAATACATGCATACGTAGGAGCCTCCTTTTATTCATAATATTTATGCCCCATAGGGTAAATGATATAAAAAACGCTGTACCCTTTTATAGGCACAGCGAAAGGTTGATCTTAATCGCGGTATTTGGATATTTTTTCATCAATCGTCGATACACCCTTCGGGTTATATGCGATTTTGACATTGGAAAACACACCGTCCGCCCCGTTTTCCACCGCAATTTGCTGGCAACGTTTCAAAATGTCCATCAATTCGTCGAAATCGCCTTCCATCGTCGTATCAAACGGTCCTACCACATACCTAACGCCTGTCGAAATAATATATTCAATCACCCTGTCTACCGCGCCGAACAACTCTCCCTCCGGCACGCCCGGCAGTACTTGCAAACTAATACTGCAATTATACATTCGCGTTCCCTCTTTCCAGTATTTTCTTTTCTATTATTTTACCATACCAATCCCACTTTGTCAATGAAAATCCTCATATCCTGCGGTACCGGCGCTCGCAAACACATCATTTGTTCTGTCAATGGATGCGCCAGATGCAGCTCATACGCATGCAGCGCATGACGCGCAATTTGTGCGCCGCTTCCCCCATACAACGTGTCGCCTGCTAAGGGATGCCCCAAATATGCCATGTGGACACGCAGTTGGTGTGTTCTGCCCGTTACCGGCTGTAATTTCAACAACGTGTAATTGCCGTTTTGGCACAGCACTTCATACTTTGTGCACGCCGGTTTTCCACTCTCCGCCACACACCGCTCAATCATACTACCTTCCTTGCGTCCGATGGGCGCTTCCACCGCGCCCTTTGCTTGTCCAAAACGACCTTCCGCCACCGCTAGATATACCTTTTGTATACCGCCGCTGCGTTGCTGTTCCACCATACGTTCCTGAACCAATGGATTTTTACCGAACACCATGACGCCAGACGTGTTCCGATCCAGCCGCCCCAGTGCGCGTACCTGCGTCTGAATGCCGCGTCTGGCATAATATCCGGCAACTGCACCGGCAGCCGTCCCTTCCGCATGTCGAAAGGACGGGTGCGGCGGCATCCCGGGCGGCTTGTTGATGGCAAGCAGCGCTGCATCTTCATAGAGAATGTCCAATGGAATCATTTCCTGCGGCAATCCTTCCGACACCTCCTGCGGAAACCGCAGTTTTATCTCGTCTCCCCTGCGGCAAATGTGGCAAACCCAAACGTTTTGTCCGTTGCAGAAAATACCGTCACTTTGCTTGAGACGAACCAGCAGACGATGGGATACGTTTTGCCGCCGCGTCAAATAATCCTTGACGGAAATCCCATCACAGTCCACCACAAATGTCATGCAGTTCTCCTCCCTCCAACCGGTCTTCTGCGCGCAGCGGCAGTTTTGCTTCCAATCAGCAAAAGAAGGAACCATGCGCCGCCGCTTGGCCGCGTATCGTCCCTTCTCCATCTTTCATCACAGCAGCTTAACAACGCCGCCATAAACCAGCCCGCGCGTGCTGTCCATGGTAACGGTTGTTCCGCTTTTCAATATCTTCGTCGCGCCCTTTGCGCCTGTGACAACGGGAATATCCAGCGTAATTCCTACCACAGCGCCGTGGGAAGAAATACCCTCTTCCTCGGTTATGATGCCACTGCTTCGCCGCAAAATATCAATCACCAAATTGGAGGTTTTTGGCATTACAATAATGTCCCCATCCTGAAAATTCTTTGCCAGTTCTTTTTCATCTTTTGCAACGCACAATTTCCCGCTCACGGAACGTTCATTCACACCGACGCCCTGCACCAGCACATCGCCCACCAGATGGACCTTCAAGGTATTGGTATTGCCGCTGACCCCTACTGGGATACCGCCGGTGATGACTACGATGTCACCCTTTTCCACAATGCCCGTTCCAACAGACAATTCAACTGCATAATCA
>CBCTHD010000057.1:0-9386 GCA_965146615.1 uncultured Clostridia bacterium | reverse complement strand
GGGTGCTGATACTATCGCCGTCTGTCGCGTCTGGATTTTTCGTGATGTTGGCTGAGTTACCCCCTGCATTCGTAAGCCGTTCCGCAGGGATATTACCATCTGCGTCCATGAGTTGATAATCATACACTTGCAATGTTTTAGCTGTGGTATTGGTGCCCGTACCAAGCTGGATTGCGTCAATAGCGATACCGTTTGAGTCAACAGTTTTTGCTCTATACCCACCAGCAAATCCGTCTCCTGTCTTTGTGTTAGCTCCAACAGCACCACCGAAATCTGAAACTTCCGCCCCTTCTCCTACGGCTCCCCCACCGTATGCCATTGCTCCTTTCCCAATAGCCCCACCGTCCACTGTGTTTGAATTGGTGCCTCCGGCAAATCCGCCTTGTTCTGTCGCTTTATCCGCTTTAGTATCATTCAAGACCTTCCCCTGGTTCGCGGACAGTGCACTAGTGGTTGACGTTGAGGTTAAGTTGTCCACAACGGTCACACCGGACCCGCTGCCGCCGCCCGCCGCGGAAATCGTTACATTACCGTCGCTGCTGGTGACAGTCACATTGTCGCCCGCCAGGATGTTTTCTGCGCCCAATTTGCTGTTCCAGGCTGTTTTTTCCGTATCCGTCGCAAACCGGTGTGTACTGTCCTGCGTAATCATGGACGCCGAGTGCGTGGAAGGGTGCGTATAATTATTCGCCCCTTCCTCAATGCCCGCCAGCTTGGTTTTTTCGGCAGTAGTGTAATCATTGCTGGACAGTCCCTTGCCATCTTCTTTATCTACTTTGTTCTCCAATTGCGGCATACGTGCGGCCGGTATATGCCCCTGCGCATCCAATAATTGATGGTCATAAATTTGTAATGTTTTTTCCTCTTGATTCCAGCCTGTACCGAGTTGAATCGCGTCAATACTGTACGTCTGTTCATATTGGTCTACCGCCGTAACGGCACCCTTTCCACCGGCAAATCCATCGCTGGTACTCGCACCGTTTCCGACTGCGGCGCCGCCGCCCAGCACCATTGCGTTATGCCCTCCCGCAAATCCGCCTGACCCCGTTTCTTTGTTTGCTTTGGCGTCTAAAGCTGCTTGCTGCGCTGTAGATACCGGTTTATCTTTATCACTGGTATTATCTACATTCCCTAGCCCTACCTGTGCTTTCGTGACATTATGCGGGTTGTCTTGGTTGCCGATATGCGATTTAATCGCGGCTGTAATGGTGTTTAAAAGAGCCGTCAACAGCCCAGACGTTGTCCCTTCCGCGTCCGGCTTGTTGATTGTCCGGTTCCCAATTTTTACATCTGTCACAGCGCCCGCTGCCAGTTTTTCTTCCGTCACACTACCGTCCGGGTGATCCAGCGTTGTCGCAGCTTTGTGGCTGTCGATATTGGCTTGAATCTGTTCCACGGCGTCTTTAACTGTGGTCGGTCCCGCAATCGTGCCATTATAGTCAATATCCTCCGCCTTGTGCCGGTCTGCTTCACCGGAAATATGCTTTTCCGTCTGGTCATTCACCAAGTTAAGGTTTGACTTGATAATTTTCCACCAGTCTTTTAGTTTAGTTTGACCGTTATAATCTTGGTTGATATTCGCCACATTCCTTCCCCCTCCTTTGTCAGATTTTGTATATATAAAAAGCGCCTATCCTTATTTGGATAAACGCTTGAATATTTTTATGTATGAAAAAAGCGCTTACCATATGGCAAACGCTTGAAATATATCTTTAGATATGTTATACTATAGTTCGGGGCAGATAAAGAGTGTATCGGAAGGCGGTTTGCCACACCCTTTATAAGAAAAGGGGTGGTTGTATGGAAAATGCTTTTGAGTATGTAATGATGATTATTATCTTATTACTTCTCAAAGAAATTTTAAAATACATAAAAAAGTAACCGCCCTCCCCAGCCAAAGGTTAGCGGTTACTCAACCCTAATTCGCGGCAAACCGTCTTTAACACGGTTCAATTCTTTATCTGCCTTTATTATATACTATTATCTGTGGTTTGTCAACTAGTTTATTTACCTAATAACTGCGCCGCAAACAAAAAGCCATTGATAAAACCGAACTTTTCAAACTCACAATTCCGACTCGATATAGCTACATCCACATCGTTAAATTTTTTAAATCCTTCATTTTCTCTCAATTGATGAAGAAATTCATCTATTGTTTCACAGTTTTCTTTCGTGCCATTTTCATTTTTAGCAAATTCATCATATTTTTCAAGATATTCAGCCGTCTGCGCATATTCTCTGAAAAACTCCTCTGCACATTTTGTCAATGTTTCGTTCATGATGTTGTACCTCCTTAGCATACTTTATCTAGTTGTTCAATCAGCGGATATACATCATTCTTTTTCAACAATTCATAGATAAATAAGCGCCCTTTTTGTGTCCATTTTGTTTGCATTTTAATGTCTGGCGTTCCGTCTCTATGTTTAATCGGAATTGTATTGGAATGTGTATATCCTTTATTGTGATATTTAGAATAAAGTAGCCATTGACCACTCTGAAAATATTGAATGCCAAGACTATGTAAAATATTGTTCATTTCTTTGCCGGACATTCCATAGTCTTTTGCAATCTGTGTAACTGTTACTAGTCCTTTGTTATTCAGAATTATGTCAACATAGTTCGCCTTGGGTTCCAGTTCACCAATTATTTGCTCTTTTTGGGCAATTTGTAGCGTTAAATTTGTGATTTTGTTTTCTGCCATTCGTAACGCTCTGGACATTACCATTTCCGGTGTATTCCATGCCTTTTCAAGATTGATGAAATATTGTCGCGCTTGTTTTCCTTTTTTCGTTGCGCTGCAACATTGCAATTTCTTTCGCCATTTCAATGGTTAGCTGGTGGTCTGTAGCCGGACGTCCACCGTCGGAGGTTTTACTCAAAATTGAGTAAAAGTCAGTTCCTTCAACAAAAGCATATTCTGCCATTCTTTTAAACCAGTCGTTATACCTAGCTTTTACACCTAAAAATTCATGTAAATCCCTTCCCAATACTGTCGGCGTATCATTGTCATAGTTTACTTTAATAATTTCGTTCATAAAAATAAACCTCCTGCAAAATTTTGAATCTTGACAGAAGGCTCTATCTGATGTATAATAGATTTCAGATAGAGTAATCTGTCGTGGGAATAGCCTGGTGATCTTTGGTCGGAACACAGGCTATTCTTTTTCCTTGTCTGACAAGTCTTTATATTTTCGCAAAAACTCTTTCACTGTTTTTATTTCTTGCTCCGAAAGATATAAATCTTGAAACAATGGGTCTTTAATCGAGGATTCATCTTTAAGATATTCGTCAATATAATTCGATAACAATTCCTGAATACTAATATCCTCTTTTAAAGTTTTAAGTTTTAGTTTGTGATGTATGTCGTCAGACACGCGCACTATTATCTGCTTTATTAAAAATCACCTCTCTTCTATTGATATAATGATAGCATGATAGCACCCCATTGTCAAGTATTATTTTTATCTTCGTCACCTTGCACAAATTTGGAGGCTATTTTTGTATGAAAAAAGCACACCGTTAAGATGTGCTTTCTTTTATGTTATACTTTATCAAGCAACTTTTTCTTTTGTTGGTTAAATTCTTCCTCTGTTATAATACCATCTTTACGCAATTCAGATAACTCTCTAAGGCGGTTAGAGACGTTTCCATCATTTTCATTGACTTTATTAGCGATAGCAACCTGATTCATTTCTTTTTCTGGTATTATTTTTAAAAGATAATTGTATAAATCACTTGCAGAAAAAACTATGCTTTTACTTACTCCATCATCTACATAATATATTGTTGTCTGTGAATTATCTATTTTCTGAACTTCACTTCTAATCTCATTTACCTTTTTTCTGCTCCCTATTATTGCTCCGACAGGTCCAGCTATGGCTCCGCCCACAATAGCACCTCCGATACTAGAACCGCCACCACCTCCACCAGATATTTTATTGTAGAAATGTTCTTCTCCATTTTTTGCATAAAACTTAATTTTGTCTATGTATATAATTGCAATATCGTCATTTAATAAATCACAAAAATTCAGTTTATCATCGCTTTTCCATATTGTATAATCCGTCCATCCACGAAAGCCATTCTCACTCTTTGTACAGGTAGACACTATATTATCATATTGAGGAACTCCATACTTTTTCTTGAGATTTTGAATCCTTTCTTCATTCTCTTTTTGCCACCCTTGTATTTTCAAAGACATCACAAGCCCTAAAATACAGAGTACTAGCAAAATAAGATAAATGATAATTTTGAAAACTTCCATTACGACACCTCCCCTTTCTTTTGTTCAATTATATCATACTATGTCATATCTTGTCAATAGAAACAGGATTATTTTAGTATTTATTCCATACTATTTTCTAAATCTGATACACGCTGTTTCAGGGACCGTACTTCATTCTGTAATGCCACCACGTCAACCGAATCAATTAATACTTTCCCTGTACCGCCTTCATTTTTAAAATAAATAAAACCTCCGGTTGTGCCATGAAGCCCCATAGAAGTAAATTCATCTTCTTTGGATATGATGAAACTGTCATTTGAATAAGTGACGCCGTTAATTGTTGTTTTGCCCCCGCCGTTACCAGCGCCCAAAACAAGAATCGCATTCCCTTGGCTGTCTACCGTCATACCAATCTTTTGCAGCCGCTGCCCGTCTATATCCTGATTTATCTTGATTCCCCGTTGGTCTGTTTCGGCAAACACACCATTTACGATTGGACTGGTAACCGGCGCAATCGCTTCATAGTTCGCTTTGCTCGTTCCGACAAAATGAGACGCATACATGGTTCCAACCAGTTCAATTTCTCCATCGTCATTAATACCGACTGTCTGTGTCCCATCTTCGGCATACATCTCAAACACAAACTGATTTCCGGCATATCCCATTTTTAAACGAATTGTGTTATTTTTGTCAGTAATGGCAATTAAGCTGTCCTGTATCGTTAGTCTGCCGTTATCGCTCATAATATCCACTAAAGTGGTAGACAAACTTCCTACCCACATACGGCTATCCAAATGCCCTTTTCCGTTGGATATGACATTATACCATTGCCACGTGCTTCCGTTTTTGCTTCCCATTGCAATGACCGATTTGCTGATACACACGGCATAACTTGGATTTTTGCTATCATCATAATACACATGCCCCAGGCTGCGTACACCGAACCGGTCTGTAATCTGTACCGTGCTATCTCCTATAGGGGTAATCGTTAAAGTTTCAGTCCGCTCCGTCCCTTCGACGCTGTCTTCCTTAATGTCGTTATCTTTATCGGTATTTGCCGTAATATATTCCATGGAACGTTTCCCATCAAAAATATTCATGCCTATGGTTCTTTTGTCTTGCCCCAACCTCATGGCATTTTCTGTTGGTTCGTTTGGGTGGATTTCTATTTCAATTACCTGCTGTTCCAGATTCAAATAATCTTTTTCCTGATATTTTCCGGTATTTACGCAAAAATATTCATCAATAACCGGAACCACATCACCTAAGCGATATTCATATTCTTTCCTTTCCTCTAAAAAGGCGAGGTCTGTGTATTTGATTCGATATTCAATGGTTGGCAAATCCACTTTATCCTTGATACCTGCCGTATTTACATATTTATTTTTTTCTTCTTTTAGGTTACCATTTCCACAATGAATAGGTGCGTCCATGTTGGCACATGCCGTCCAGTATAGGACGCTGACGCCGTTAAAACTGTCAGGATCGTCTTCTCCCAGCGCGGCTATGTCGCTGTACTCCACATACCCTTCAATTTCCCCAAACACGTCCGCCCATTTGCTGCGGATAAACTGCTGGTTTCCTTGCGTCACGTAATCAATATGTAAATCGTCTTGTCCTACCGGATAAACTATCGTGATAAGATTTTGTGCATCAATATCCCGTTCCAACCCTTGCAGGTTAACGCCAAACCGCAGCGGCATATTTCGCTTTTGACCGATATTTTTTACCAGTGCTACGTTGTATCCGTCTAAATACACTTCCCCGCCGCCTGTCAATTCTACAACCTGTTGCAATACCCCCAATGGCGTGGTTCGATTCAGTTCTAAATCTGTTGGTACGTCCCACCATTCCAATCCTTTCGCCTTTACCTCTGTATTTGTTAATACATGATATTCCGTATCTTTGAATGCCTCTGCAAGCATTTCATACGGCGTTTTCCCAATCATGAAAAAATCAGGGATAACTTTATTTCCCATATCAATCATTCGTGCGTCATAGCAGGTGACGTTTACAACCGGCCCGTCCGTCAAGTCGTGTACCTCTGTAAAGCGCTTCATGCGGAATGGGATTCCCATATAGGTTACGATGTTATTTGGCTTGAAATAGGGAATTTCCTCTGCATCTATCGGGTAGCTAAATGTCAACTCACTTACATCGTTTAATTTAAACGTTACAACGGGATTTTGGATTTTACGCAAAGTCTTACTATGTGTATTATACGGCGGCTTCCTGTCTTTATCGTATAAGTAAAATAAAAATCTTTCTTTGGAATCCATTATTCTTCCTCCCCCCGTTTTATACGAAAAAAGCACCCCATTAAGAAGTGCTTGACATTTTTATAAATTGTGATATAATAATAGCAAGAGTAACGGTGTTGGCGCGCGGTTGCTCCCACAAATGTTATAAGTTTGACAGGAGAGCCGCCCGCTTGGGCGGTTATTTCTTTCTAATGACCAGGACGGTCAAAAATATCAAATACATAATAATTACTATGTATTCCATATCTCAACCCCCTTTCATTCAGGGAGTTGGAAACAACCACCACCGTTACCCTTACCATAGGATAGTATATCATATTTTGCTATTTGTTGTCAAATAATATTCATAAAACGCTTTATTCTTTCTCCCCCTGTTTTGCATGAAAAAAGCACCTCGTTAAGAAGTGCTTTTTATTCATTTAGTTACATGGAGTTGTTCCATAAGCGCATTTTGTAGCGTTTGGGAAAAGTTAATATTTTCTTTCAACGCCATTTCATTCAACCATTCAGGAATAGTGAGGGTTTTTTTGACTGCTTTATTTTCAAAGAATTTCCTGTAGTCCAATGTATCGCAAGCAATCATCACGACAAATGATTTGTTATCTGTTTTGATTTCGCGTGGGTCAGTCGGTTCCGGAATCTCTTCTCCGTTTTGTTCCATATCATATAATGTTAAACAGAGGACATCATTCGCCATTTTTACTCCGTCCTTTACGTCATCTCCTTGGGTGAAACACGCTTCAAAATCAGGAAAATTTATTGAGATTCCATTTTCCTCCTGTGTAAATACCGCCGGGAATACATAATTGTACATAAAATAACCTCCATTCTATATTCCATAGTATTGCAACGGAACAAGGGGCTTATTCAAGCCCCGCTTGTTTCATAATCGCTCTATACGTTCCGTTTACAACGTCCTTGTTGTTATGCCTACCAACCGGGAATGTTTTTCCTGATTTTGGGCTGTACCATATTTCATGATTTGCTCCTTCATGATGAATCGTGCAGCCATTCTTTTTCAGGATTTTCTTTAGTTCACTGTATTTCATTTCCCCTCACTCCCTAGTTATATTATAGCACGTGTTAACACGTGTGTCAACATATTTCTTTCGGTATATTCTCCAAATTTGAAAGTTATTTTTATGCAAAAATACCATTTCTGTTGTTTTATTCCTCTTCTCCATAGTACACATTAAACGGATAAACTGCTTCTACAGTTCCCGCTAGATTGGTTCCGGTGACTTGCAGCGTGTTGTCCCCTTCTGCAAATTCAAAGAATATGCCGTCCACTTCCACCATATTGTTATTCAACCAAGCTGTCTCAGTTGTGCAGTCAATGACAAATTCACCGCCCCACGCTTCATTATAGCTTATCGTATAACCATTACATGATACGGTCAAATTGTTTCCTCCGCCCTTGATGTGAATGACTGGCAGAGACGGCGCAGACGTGTTGAAATAAGTAATATCGCCGCCTATGTCTATAGGGCCGCCAAGCTGAAATTCGCTATCCAGAGGAATGTCTGCGTCCAGCGGGATATTGGAGCTGTCAAATATATAACTGTTAAACGGCTCACAATCAAATGTTATTCTAAAAGAGCCCATCGTCGCCCACTGGAATTCAATGGGGATCCCGCTTGCTGGTTTAGCTGACCATGCAACCATTGGCATGTCATCAAAAATCAAAGGCGTGTAATCGCCGCCGGCATTTGATAACCAAGCGGCGATTCTTGCCGTTCTTGCTTGCAGGTTCCGGTATCCGGCGCTGGTTTCATATTTACATTCTACCGTCAGCGTCTTGTTGTCGAAAAACGCCCGCTGACGGATATTTGCAGCGGTATAGTCGTTTTGCCCGTCGCCCGCGCGGTCTGTCTGTACCGTTTTTTGCGGCGCCAAAAGCGGTCTGTTTACCGTTTGGACAATTAGCCCGTAATCGTCAAAACTATGTTTTCCACGGTATGTAAAGCCCCCATACATCATATTTTATCCCCCTGCATTGAATAATGCTCTTATATCGGCATTAGAGTGCGTGTTTACTGTTACATCATAGGTCACATGCTTGCTGTTATCGCTGTGGTCGTCAACGATGCTTGAATTATATCCACCAATGCGATTCAGTATGTCATGCAGCCAAGTAATGTCCGGCATTTCAAAGGCGTCTCTTATCTGCTGTGGCAGAGTATCTTTAAAGTAGCTCTCGAATGGCTTGGTGAAGTTATCTGCAAATTCTTTGGCCAAAGCGTCGCTGCTGTCAATTAATCCTTTAATTTCTTGTGCCACCTGGGCATCGTTAAACACGAGCTGCGCCTTAAACTTGGCTTGTTCCAGCAGCCCTTGTTCCAGTTGGTCTAATGCCTCCAGTTCTTCTTCCTGTTGTTTGTCCAGTAGTATTTGTTTTTCTTCCTTATCCAATGCTTCCAGCTGGTCGAGCAAATCTTTTAATTTTTCCTTGCCTTCCTTGGTGACTGCTCCTTCATACTGCTTGATTTGTTCTTCCAGTTCCCGCCGCTTTTTGTCGCGGTCTTCCTGGTCTTCCATCTCTTTCAGTGCGTTGTAATGCGCGTTGACTTTATCCCGCTCCGCCTGGATGAAATCCTGTACCTGTTCTTGTAAAAAGTCTTTGTACAGATTGTACCGGGTGTTTTGCAGCTCACCATATTGCCAGTTCGCGTCATCCAAAAAATCTTGTAGCTTTTCTTTTTCTTCTTCAATCATTTTGTCAAGCTCTTTGATTTCAGGCGAAGATTCTGTATAATTGCCGCTTGCCATCAATTCTTGCCGTTGCTGCTCCATTTCAGCTATAGCTTCTTTGTATTTTTTGCTTCCTTCTGCAACTTTTTCGTCCCACCGTTCCAGAATTCGGTCATAGGCTTCTATCTCTTCCCCTAGAGATAGCATAT
>CBCTHD010000056.1:0-9537 GCA_965146615.1 uncultured Clostridia bacterium | reverse complement strand
AGTTGATAACCTGATTTTCTTTTATACTCTATATATTATCTCCTATGTAGTTATGTGGTTATGTAAATCTAAAAAACGTGACAACGGTGGCTGTGACAAAAGTACTCTATCATTTTAATCCATTATTAACAAGGAGGAACAATAATGAGGAAATTCACAAAACTCTTATCCACACTTTTGGCATCTGTGATGCTGATGAGTTTTGCGGGTGGCGCCCTCGCCGCAGTACCGTCTGACGTTGCTGGAACGCAGTACGAAGAATCAGCGAAAATCTTGGGTGCTCTTGAAATCATGGTCGGTGACTATGAAAGCGGAAACTTCAGACCGGAAGATTCTCTTCGCCGTTCTGAGTTTGCAAAAGTCGCTGTTGCGACACTGGGATTGAGCGATGTTGCCGCAGGTTCCAACGCTCCGACAATATTCCCTGACGTTGTTAGCAACCACTGGGCAAACGGTTTTATCAACGTAGCAGTGAACCAAGGTCTGGTTATCGGTGACGAAAACGGAAACTTCAGACCGGATGATTCCATTAGCTTTGCAGAAGCAATCACCGTATTAGTCAGAATGCTGGGATATGAGCCGGTTGCAGAAACCAAAGGCTCCTGGCCGACCGGACATCTGGTAACCGCTTCTGAAATCGGTGTTACCAAAGGTATCTCTTCTTCTGCTGACGTAGCGGTAATCCGTGGTGTCATCGCACAACTGATCTATAACTCTCTGACCATTAACCTGATGGAACAGACCGGTTACGGCGATGATGTAAAATACGAAGTTGTAGACAAAACATTACTGGAAGATAGACTGAATGTTACGAAGGTAACAGGACAGGTCGTTGCAAACGAGTATACCCGTCTGAACAGCTCCAACGGCATCAACGAAGGAGAAGTTCAAATCGGTGAAAACACTTATAAAGTTGCTTCTTCTGATGCAGCCCACCTGTTGGGTTACAACGTAACCGCTTATATTCGTGAAAACAATATTGGCGACGATGAAGTTCTGGTAGCAATCGCAGACAAAAATAAAAACGAAACGGTTGAAATCGATGCAGAAAACATCAAAGAAATCAACGACTCCGGCAAGAAATATATCAAACATTGGGCAGACAAAAATTCTTCGAACAATGTAACAACTTCCTATATTGCTGACGAGATGACCATCATTTACAACGGCAAATATGCAGCATATGATGTCAGCTTACTGCAGCCGGAAGTAGGCAGCGTAACATTGCTGGACACCGACCGTGACGGTATCTATGATATCGCGTTTGTAACGGCGTTCACCAACTACGTTGTCGATGATACAGCGGTATCTTCTCAGACTATTTCCGACAAATACGGAAACCCGGCTCTGAAGTTAGATCCTAACTCTGATATTAAATACTCCATCACCAAAGATGGCGAAGACTTTGAATTTAAAAACCTGAAAGAATGGCATGTATTGTCCGTAACGGAAAGTTTGGACAAAATGCTGGTAAGCATCTTAGTGTCCGACGAATCTGTAACAGGCGTCGTTACGGAAGCAGACGATGAATCCGTACGCATTGACGGCGTAGAATACAAAATTGCTCACAACTATCCGGATGACATCAATGTGCAGGACGAAGGCACTTTCTACCTGGACATTATGGGCAAAATTGCAGCGGTGGACTCCAACAGCTCCGCAGCAGGCAACTTTGCTTATCTGATGGACGCCGGCAAGAGTGGTTCTGTCTCCAGCGACATTGAATTTAAACTGTTCACAAGCAACGGCGAAACCGAAATTTTGACGGCGAATACCAAAATTACCTTCAATGGCAGCAACCAGACAGCTGAATCTGTTCTGTCCACTCTGTCCTCCGGCGGCAGTGTGCAGGCACAGATGGTGACCTATGATGTGAACGCTGACGGTAAAATTACAAAACTGAACACGGCAGTGGAAAAGGCGGAATACAACAACAACATTTTTACGCTGAACTTCAAGGGTGAAAACGTGGTTTACAAATCCGCTTCCAACAAGCTGGGTAAATACAACTTGAACAAAGACACCATCGTATTTGACATTCCGGCAGGCGAAACAGAGTCCGACCACTTCGCGATTCGCAACATGGACATGTTCGTCAACGACAGTGATTATAACGTAGCGATCTACAACATGTCGGAAGACCTGACAGCAAAAGTTGTTATGGTAACCAACTCTACTGGCAGAACCAGTGCAGAAATGCCTATTGCAGTGATTGATAAAATTGCGAAAGTGAACAACGACCGCGGCGAAGATGTGGAAAAAATATACGCTTACTATAAAGGCGAGTATGTTTCCTTCATGAGCGACAAATCAGGCGTGTTCATGAAAAACGGCAAACTGCTGGAACAGGGCGACATCATCCAGTTCAACACCAACACCAAAGGTGAAATCGATACCATCAACGTTCTGTTCGACATCAGTCAGAAAACAACCGAGTTTGAAAAGTCTACCGACGACGGTCTGCAGACTATCTACGGTAAAGTGGATAAGAAGTTTACTTCTTCCATCAATGTAACGGTAAATGACGGCGAGCTCAACAACTACTCCCTGACAGACGTTACCATCTACGAGTACGATTCTTCTAAAAACCAGGATAAAATCCGTGTAGCAAGCGCGGCTGACATCGAAAGATATGACAGCGAAGAAGAACAGAGAGTCTTTATCCGCATCTTTAAAGATGAAGTAAAAGAAATCGTCATTGTAAAATAAAAAATTGCTCGTTCAAAACGCGGAGGTTCAGTGTTTTAGAAATAGACGAGAGCAGCCCGGTCCATTATGGACCGGGCTGCTTTTTTATATTTTACAGATTGCATTGCTTCTGAAAATAATCCTACAGATTGAGGATTTACAGACACATGTGTTTAAGCGTTTTCTCCTATAACCGCTATCCATTTTGTTCAATTGACTTCAGTGCTATATAGACACCGTCATTATCCATGGAGGCATAAATTTTTATAGGGAACGGCTTAGTATTTTTAATTTTTAAATCTATGCCGCCATAGGAAACGGCGGCGTCCCTGCCTTCCGGCACATAGTGAACTGTTCCTCCCTGATGGGGATGGCGTTCTACAATCTCCAATCCTGCTTCCATCGCCGCATTATATAACGTGCTGCTAAGCTGGCATACGCCGCCGCCATAATCCTCCGCCTCCTGACCATCTATATAGACGGTTGCTTTAACAAACCCATTCTCCGCAGTCGTCGGTCCCACCAATTCGTTGAACGAAATGGTTTCTCCACTGTCCATAACATATTCATTCATTTTTTGAATCGCCAACCGGATATTTTTCAGCCGATTCTTATTTCTATTGGTCATATCTGATCCATAGTACGCTAATTCCCGGCTAGTCATCTGTGGCTGCGGCTCCGCTTGCTGCTGTTCTTCCTGCTGTTGTTGTTCCTCCTGTTGCTGCGTCTCTGGCTGCTGTTCCGCCGCCTGTTGTTCCTCTGACTGCTGTGCTTCCGGCTCCTGTGGCTGTGTTGTTTGCTGACTCGGCGGCGTGGTGACAGCAGGTGGCGAAGTTGTATTCTGTCCGCAGCCAGTTAAACATAACAGCATACAAGCAGAAACAATTCCCCTCCTATAGTTCATTTCGGTTCACCTCGAATATTTTAATATATGTTAGTATATACCGCCGCGGATTTTTTATAGAAAAAGCGGAAAACAAATGTTTTCCGCTTTTGGTAAATTGTATTTTAATGCAGATGAATATCCCGTCCCATTTGACATAGCGCACATTCCTGGCACAATGTAACGCGCCCCGAAAAAATGCGTTCCAGTGTTGTGCGCAGCTGCGGCGGCGCAAAAGAAGGGTTGTGCAGCGTTATGGCGCCGGGCGCCAGCACAATCAATGAGGATAGCAAAATATCATCATATTCCTTTTCTCCAATATCCATATCTTCAATAAATTCATCTACTTCGCGGCTGATAATTTCATACCCATCGTTATCCAACAGCAGATATTCCCCGTTTGCCCTCGTTACGACATCTACATGGGCAACTGCCTGGTCCTGGATACTGACGAAATAACGCAGTAAATCCAAAAAACTCTCATATTCTTGCATGGTGATGAACTCGTCTGCCGTTTGGTCAATAAAATCTTCCAGTTCCATTAAATATTCTTTTGCGCGGAATCTGACGAACCCATCCACATTTAAACTTTGTTTCCCGCTCAGGTACCGCGCAATAGCATTAGCAATTAATTTTTTTCGCCGAATGAGAAATAATTCTCCCGGTACGTCGCTCCTGCCCAATGCCTTCTTTACATCCTGCATCAGTTCCACTTTTTCAAATGTATCAAAAAAGTGATACCCGTTCTTAATAATATGATAAATTTCATTATTTTCCAATTCTTGTATAATAAATTCAGACGTGCCCTGTGCCAACAAGTCGCGCACGCGCTCTTCATTTTGCGCATCTGTGTAGACTTTCATACAGCTTCCGCGCCCGTCCTCTCCCATCACGATTTGCGCCGGAACTTCCTGCAAGTGTCCATTCATATATTCATATAACGCACGCAAATCATGTCTTGATATCACTTCGGCAACAAACAACGATTCACTTCCTCTCTGTGATTGGAATAATACTGCCGACATCTAAAACTTCTCCGCTGTCCAAACAGATTGTCTGCACGCCGTGGGCGTTGCAAAATGCTTCAATTGCCTGTCCACATCTCATTCTTTTGATATCGCCAGTGAAAGCAAGCAAGTCTCTTTTTAATTTTCCACTGGCGCCGCCAATGAATCCAACATTCATGCCCGGCAGCCGAATTTCTTGCGTATCAATGCATAGTACATCCAGCCCGAGCGCAGCCGCCTTGCGCGCAATCCCTTTATCTCCGGTAATCAACGCTTTCCGGCTGACGACACATACACTGCATTTACTGTATCCCTGCCGGACATTTTCCCATAGTACGCCGCGGCGTGACAATTCTCGCTGCGCAATTTCATCTGTTGCCCGCTGCAGGTGGAACGCATATGTGCCAACGCTCACTATATTATATGCGACGTCTTCCGGGTAGTTCCGTCTGGCAAGCCTATTTCCCGAAAGCAGACGGGCATTTTTTCCCTGCCATATGCTTTCATAATACGAAAGTACACGCGGGTCGCACACAAAGGTATTTCCCCCTACATGCACTAACTGCATATCCACATGTCCCGCAGTAGCAGAATGCATCTCTTCTAATATTGCCCCTTTAAAGCAAGTTATGCCCATTTGTTCTATTTATTTCACAATTCTCTCTGGCGTTCTCCGGTCTACCAAAACCGATGCGGCATCCTCCGGCAAATTGGGCCATTCCACAAACATTTTCAATCACTTCCCACTGTTTTACTTTTTTAATTTTAGCGCAAAACAGCAGTTGGGTCAAGCCATACCGCTTTCTTTCCGGTTTCTGGACAACCCACTCGCAATTACAGTTGTTCGTTGATAAGATTTGCTGAACATTAGTATTGACAAAATTTCTCTTTCCATTCGTGCACACTTCTTTCTAATTTCCATATACTAAAACTGTAGTCCCCCTTTTCATGTAGTTCTTTTGAACTATTTATATAGGCCCGTGAGACAGCTGCTTCTAAAACAGAAACAAGCAACAAGCTGAATTAGGGTAGCTGCCATGCAGGGTGCGAAGAAAGACGAGTAAGAAGCGATTGCTTTTTGCCCGTCTTTTTTCCTGTTACGCAGTAGAAAAACCGTTTTGAGGATATGAATGTAAAAAATCTTACCGCTGAAAGCTGCATAAAACCAGAGGATTGTTGCCCCGAAATGCGAGCATACCATAATGGATTGAGAGCGCAAATGTTTTATCCGATTGCGCCCTCTTGGTTGCCTGGCTGCCAAGGCAAAAAAATGCCATCAAGGATATAAAGCGCGGCGTTTATCCCTGATGGCATTTTCTGTTTTTTCTATTTGTTCGACAAACCGGAATGGAACTGCTTTATTTACATGATTATCTCTGGGCATTACACTTATTCCTTTATTGACAGAACTGCAAGAAAAGTTGGAACATTATGCTCATGTAAAATACCGCTTCCTCCGGTATCTTCATATAAACTTAACAGTTTAAAGCCGGCTTTCAATTGACCATTGAGTTGCTCTTCAAGTGTATGAGAAAATTGAAAGCCCCAATCATTTTTCATGGAGTCCTCATAATGTGTCTGATTCTTCAAAGGGTTAAAAGGGAGCGTGTAGATTATGTTTTCCTCTTTATCATCAAAAATATAATTGATCCCCAAATCATATCCGCCAAGAAATAAGCCGCTTTTCTTCAAAATACGATAACATTCTTTGAAGATAGGTTCAACCTTTTCTACGTAACAATTTGAAACAGGATGAAAAATGATGTCAATGGTTTCATCATCAAAAGGAAGCCTTTTCGTCATATCTTCCCGGATGATGGTTACGTCATAGCCTTCGCGTTCCGCCACCAGTTTTTCGCTTTTGCACTGTTCTAAAGAATAATCCAAAACGGTACATTTCGCGCCCAGCGCGGAAAAGATCGGAATTTGCTGTCCGCCGCCGCTTGCCAGTCCTAACAATTTTTTTCCGGCCAATTCCCCAAGCCAGGCATGTGGCACAACTTTTGTTGGTGTAAGATATACATCCCATTCACCGTTGAGGGCTTTTTCATACGTTTCATGTGAAATGGGTTTTCCCCATTGCCAACCATCACGGCACCATTTGCTGATTATATTTTCATTGAACTGCTGATATTCCATAGCTTTTTTCCTCTTACCAACGCTACTGTTCTTTTAAATTTCCCGCTATTCTCCGGAACACTGCCGCCACTTCCGCTCTGGTAGCGTTTTCCATTGGCATAAAACGATTGTCGTCGCTTCCCTGCATAAGCAAGTTATCCGTTACCCACACCACAGCTTTCAGCGCATAATCCGAAATTTCATCAGCATCTGCATAGGAGCAGTTATCGTCCGCCCTCGCGTCTTGCCCTTTCCATGCAGCATATCGAAACAATATCGCTGCCATCTGCTCCCGCGTGATGTTCTCCTCAGGTGCAAATTTCTCATCTGATACGCCCGCCGCAATGTTATTTCCGCTTACCCACGCAACCGCCTCCGCATAATAGGCGTTCTCCGCAACATCTGTGAAGTGGTGATTCATTGCCGTTTTTGGCTCGTTTTCCATTCTATAAAGGCACGTCACAAACATACCTCTCGTCACATCAGCATCCGGTGCAAATTCCGTTCCGCTCACACCGGTCATTAAACCATGCTCAAAAACATAGCGAACCGGGTCATGATACCACGCGCCATACAGAACATCCTCAAACCGTCCGTATGCCATGCCGCCGGCTACCTCCGGGACAGCCCGCAAAACCGGTCTGCCAAGCCACTCGTCCATTGTCCAGGTGCCCTCAAAATCCCAATCCGCAAAGGTGGACTTCACTCCATATGCCGCTCTCCCGATTGCCGCGGAATTCCCTGCGTCTACGTTTTCCATAACTCCTTCTGTCGTCACGCTGTCAGCAAGATAATAACTGCCTGTTACCTCAGACGTACGATTCACTGCTGTCGTCGCAGCATCATGGCAGCCTGCCACACCGCCAACACTGACGCTGCCCGCGACAACGCCGATGCTATAACAATTTTTTATTGTCCCGTTCGTGTTCAATCCCGCCACGCCGCCAACATTGGTGCTGCCCGAAACAGTTCCGATGCTATAACAATTGATAATTTCTCTATAATTGTTCCTTCCGGCTACCCCGCCGACGCCAGCATCCCCGCTGACACTGCCAACATAATAGCAATTTTTCACGATACCGTCATTCCAGCCGACCACACCACCGACATAACTTCCGCCGCTGACGGAACCCTCTACGCCGAGATTTTGAATCGTTCCGGTATTACTTGCAAACAATCCTTGAGAGAAATCACTTGTTTCGATATATAATCCCGTTATCGTATGCCCGCCGCCTTCAAAGGTGCCTGCAAAAGAGTGAATAGTGCCTCCGCCAACCGGTATCCATGGATTGTCTGCACTGCCGCCCAGGTCAAAGTCTGCCATCAGCGTTACAGTAATACCGTTGTAAGTAATTCCATGATTGACACTGTCACGAAAGAACTCCAGCTCGGAAAGCGTGTTTATCCGGTGCGGGTCGTACTCCGTATCATCTGTATACTCCGCGACAGTGCGCAGAACCGGTCGGTGAAAAATATCGTCCATTATCCAGGTATCTACAAAATCCCAATCCGCAAAGGTGGACTGCACAGCGAATGCTGCTTCATCAATCGCCCCTGAATTTCCTGCATCTTTGTCCGACGTGTCACCGTTCTTTTCCGCCGTGCCGGTAAGATAATAGCAGTTTGTAATTCCCCCGATATCGTCCTCTCCATACCACCCATACATCGACATGTAAGCATCACGGTCTCCAACTACGCCGCCGACATATACTTTACCACTGACGCTGCCGGTATTATAGCAATACGCCACAATATCGTTGTCATACGTACAGCCAACCACACCGCCAACTGCATTCAGATAGACAGTACAGCCATCCACGACGCCGCTATAGTCATAGTCGCTGCCCTTAACAGAGCCGGTATTATAACAATTTATTACAGTGCCCTCTCTATTCCCACCAACCACACCACCGACAAATTCTTCCCCTTTGACGGATCCGGTGCTGCAGCAGTTTGCCACAATCCCTTCATAGTTCTGACCAACGATGCCGCCGGCATCGTCGCTGCTCTTGACGGTTCCGGCAAAACAACAATCTGTTACAGTCCCCTCATAATTCTGACCGACTATGCCACCAGCTTCACTGCTGGCTTTGACAAATCCGGTAAAACAGCAGTTGGTTACGGTTCCCGTATTCCTTCCGACAATACCGCCGGTAACCCCAATATTACTGATATACGCTGTCACATTCAGATTCTGAACGGTTCCGCTATTGTAGCCGAATAGCCCGCAAAACTTCATGGGTAATTGATCCGTTAAAATATACACGCCTGTTATTGTGTGCCCGCCGCCGTCAAAGATGCCCGCAAAGGGAGTATTATCCGTGCCGCTTGAGTACGAGTATGCGCCAATCGGCGTCCACTGTTCGTCCCAAGCACCGCCCAATTCAATATCCGCCGTCAGCTTTACAGTAACACCGCTGTAATCCTTGCCGCTGTTGACACTGTCTCGAAACGCCTCCAACTCGGCGGCGGTAGAAATGGTAATTTCCGCTGCAGCGGCCTGTGGCGCCGCCGGCAGCAACGTCAGCATTAAAATCGCCGCCGTGATAAAACTGATGGTTCGTCTTTTCATAGGCTTTATCCCCTTTACTCGAAGCATTGCTTCAACAGAGTAGAAAATTACCAAATCCTTTTAGAAACAAAATTTGCGGCTTAATTGGGGAAGCTCTCACTTTGTTATTCCTCTTCTTCCTCCGCTTCCTCTTCCGGCGCGACCTCCAACCATACGGTCTGAATGCGCTGGTCCTCCATCTCTTTCACCGTTACTGTTACGTTATGGAAGGAGAATGTTTCATTTTCCTCCGGAATATCCTGCAGTGTATCCAAAATCCAGCCGCCGAC
>CBCTHD010000055.1:0-9622 GCA_965146615.1 uncultured Clostridia bacterium | reverse complement strand
CACCTCTCCCACCAACATAGCGTCGGTTGTCGGTACGTTCGCTGTATATTGCGCTACTTCTACCAACGCCGTAATCGTAGCATACTGCTCTCCGGTATGCAGCGCACTGATTTTGTTTTCACTTTCTGCCGGACCCGCATACCAGCGCACAGAAGATATAAATACGTCTTGCTCCAAGCTGATATCCGCCGCCGGGCACACGAAAGGCACCATCGTCAATACCGCCGCCAGCAGCAGTGTTAAAATCTTTCTCATGGAAATCCCACCTTCTCTTTTCAAACATTCCTTGTTTTACAACTACCTAAACTCTATTATACCCTAAGCGCCGTCTTTCCGTCAACCGCCAGTCAACCATTTTAGCCCATTTTGCAAATGAAAATACTGGAAAAGGCCCAAACAAAAGCAAAGACCTTGTTCCAGTTACAATCCCAGCAATGCGGGAACCTCCAGTAAGGAATCCACAACGGCGCTGACGCCGGGCGTATGGTCAAACAATGAACGCTCATGCATGGAATTGACGGCGATTACCGTCTGCACGCCCGCAGCCCGCGCCGCTTTTACGCCGGACGCGGCGTCCTCCAGCACCACGGCTGACGCCGGTTCCACATGCAGCCGCTCCGCTGCGGCAAGATAGATGTCAGGATAAGGCTTACCGCGGAACGAACCGTCCGCATAGACAATCTGCTCCGGTGCAAACCAGCGATTCAACCCAAAATGGTCCAAATAAAACTGCACATTCTCCGCGTCGCTGCTCGTCGCTATCGCCATCGGCCATGCTCCCGCCTTGAGGCGATCCAGCAATTCCTCCGCGCCTTCCGCCAAATGAAATGCCGCCGGGTCCGCCAGGCATAACTCCCGGTAAAGCGCTTCTTTTTGCCGTCCGATTTCTTCCGCCTGCTCCTGTGTATACTTGCCCGGCTGAAGATAGTCTAAAATCAGTGCATTGGTCTTGCCCAGCACATGCTGATGCAGTTCTTCTTCCCCCAATTTTCTGCCGCACAGCTTCTCGGCAAACACGCGCCATGCCTCATGATGTTTTTCCGTGTCCCAAAAGAGTGTGCCGTTAAAATCAAATATGACCGGTTTCATGCCCCGTCTCCTCTCCCGTTTTTCCTAGAATCCCCAGCCTTAGAGCACTTCATACAGCGAGGACGCCGCATCCTTGCCCACATGGTCCTCCACCGCCAATACCCGCACCTTGAGCGTTTTTTCGCCCAAACGGATTTCAATCTCGTCGCCCACCTTCACTTTGTCCCCTGCTTTGGCAGTCTTCCCATTGATGGAAATACGTCCGCCGCTGCACGCTTCATTTGCAACGGTACGCCGTTTGATCAGGCGCGATACCTTTAAAAATTTATCGATTCTCATAAATTCCTCCTGCTGCACTCCAAAAAAAAGCAAGGGCAAGTTTCTTTTTCAAAAAACTCCCCTTGCCATGTTCCAAACAATGTAAATTATTTACCTGCAACAGCATCTTTCAGCGCTTTGCTTACTTTAAATGCCGGTACATCCGCTGCCGGAATGGTGATCCGTTTGGAAGGATCCTGTGGGTTGATACCCTGTCTTTCCGCTCTGTGTTTGGTTTCAAAAGTACCGAAACCAACCAGGGAAATTTTGTCTTTCGCAATTAATGCTTCCTGTACAGTCTCAATAAAAGCGTTCAGGACTTTTTCTGCGTCTTTTTTTGTTACGTCGGCTTTGTCAGCCATTTTTGCAACCAAATCTGCCTTATTCATTTGGTTCATCCTCCTCATTTGTGGTAATATAAAGAATACTTAAATACTAGATATATCATAACCTATTTTAATCGAATTTTCAATATCTTTCCGATAAAATCAGCAATTTTCATGGTTTCCCCGCCAATATTTAGAGAAATTGCATAAAACTACACAAAGATTACAGCCCTTTTACCTTTGCTTCATCCCATATTCCGTCCATTTCCGCCATTGTCATGTCCTCCAGAGACCGCCCTGTCTGCTGCGCTTTATCCTCTATATAGCGAAAACGGCGGATGAATTTCGCACTGCTGTCGCGCAGGGCAATTTCCGAATTGATTTTGCAAGCGCGGCCGACATTGACCGCCGCGAACAACACATCGCCAAATTCCATGGCAATCGCTTTTTGATTTCCCGAAACCACAGCTTCCTCCAGTTCGTCCACTTCCTCGCGCACTTTTTTCAACATGGACTGCACTGACGCAAAGTCAAATCCCACCTTGGCGGCGCGTTTTTGCACCTTTTCCGCGTGCAGCAGCGCCGGAAGCGTCTGCGGCACATCCTGCATGAGCTGCGACGTTTTGGTTTCCCCGCGTTCCTGCTTTTTGATTTCATCCCAGTTTTTCAGTACGTCTTCCGCCGTTTCCGCCTGCACATCGCCAAACACGTGCGGGTGCCGCCGAATCATTTTTTCGCACACCAGCCGCAGAACATCGTCTATGGTAAAATCGCCTTGCTCCTGTCCAATTTGTGACATCATCACCACTTGCAGCAGCAAATCGCCCAATTCGTCCGCCAAATGCTCCCCGCCCGCCGGTGCGGCGTCCGCCACTTCATAGGCCTCTTCCACCACATAGGGGCGCAAGCTGTCAATGGTCTGTTCGCGGTCCCAAGGGCAGCCGCCCTCTCCGCGCAGCCGCGCCACAATCTCCATTAAATCCTCCAAACTGTAGTTTTTTTCCTCCATGCGACTCATCCTCTCAGCAATTTCATCTTTTGCAGTAGTTTCACTATTTTATCACCCTTGGGCAAAACGCTGATCTCCTCTTTTGTAATGGTGCCCATTGCCAGCAGCATCATGCCGTATACCAGCACGCCAACGCCGATCGCTGCAACCAACTTCACGCCGGTTTCAATGCGCCCGCTGCCCGCCAGCAACAAATTGCCGACGTAGTACACACCCCAGGCTGCCGCGCCCATGACTGCCGCGGAAAGGACAATGCGCAAAAAGCCTTTGAGCGGGTTCGCTTTGGTAATCTTGATGACATAAAACAGGTTCAGCGACATATACACAAAATAGCAGCAGGTCGTACCAATGGGCGCACCGTTGATATTAATGGAAGGTATACCTACCAAAATCCAGTTGACGACCACCTTCACAACGCCTGCAATAAAAATGTTCAGCACCGGAACCCAGACATGGCCCGTCGCTTGAAGCAGAGAATTGCACACCAGCACCAGGCACACGAACAAAATTGCCGGGCACAGCAGCTGCAGCAACAGTGTCGCGTCGGTAGAGACAAACAGCAGCTGCAAAATGGGCGGCGCCAGCACTGCCATACCGACCGCACAAGGCAAACCAAACAGAATCGTCATTTTCAATACCTGCTCCGCTGTGGATTTCACCTGCTTTTTGTCTCCCAGCGTATACGCACGCGTCACCGCCGGCACCAGCGCCAAACACAACGACATCACCAAAGTGGGCGGCATGTTATACATAGTGACCGCTTTACCCGTATACCGTCCAAACAGCGTCAAACATTCTTCATCAGACAAATATTCTGCCAACCGTCTTCCAATCAGCGCATAGTCCGTCAGGTTCGTCAGCGAGAGCACGGAGGCGCTAATGGTAATGGGAATGGCATTTTTTATCATATCAATAAAAATCCGTCTGCGGCTGCGCATTTGCTGCGTTTTATCCATGTCCGCATAAATGGCTTTTTTCTGTTTCAGATAAATCATCAAGAGTACCACAAATCCGGCAAACGTTCCGAAGGTCACGCCGGTAATCGCGCCCGTCGCCGCCGCCTGGTCACTGATACCAATAAACAAATACGCCAGCAGATAGCCGACAATTAATTTTCCGAGCGCTTCCACCACCTCGCTGACTGCCGTCGGCGCCATGTTGCTCATGCCCTGGAAAAATCCGCGGTACACACTCATCAGCGACACAAATAAAATTGCCGGCGCAATTGCCATGATACAGAGATAGGACCCTTCATATTTCGTAACTGCCTCCATTTGCCTTGCACCGAAAAACAAAAAGCAGCTTCCCAAAATCCCAATCACAATAAAGATTAGATACGCCACAAAAAAGATACGTTTGGTTTCCCGCAGCCTGCTGCGTGCCATGCTCTCCGACACCATGCGCGACACTGCCACCGGCAGTCCCGCCGTCGCAATGAGGAAAACACCGGAATATACGCTGTATCCCGCGCTGAAATATCCCATGCCGTGGTCCCCAATCAAATTGACGAGCGGGATTTTGAATGCGGCGCCAATCAGTTTTACGAGTCCGTTGGCTAAAAGCAGAATCAACGTTCCTCCCAAAACCGACTGTGATTGTATTTTATTTTTTCCCATTTTCCGCAATTCCTCCTTCTTTTTGTCTGCCAAACTCTATCTGGATGCCGCATACCGCGGCCCGTTTTTTCTGCAATATATTTTATTATAACACGTTTTGCTTCTTAAGAAAAGAGAAACTTTCCTTTTCTATGGAAGATTCACAAATATTTCATATTTTACACATTGACCTTATTCTATTATTATGATACAATCAGGTAGGTAAGAACCGGCTGTACCAGTCGATTGCCGGGCATACAGAAAGGAACACTTTTCATGGAACTTCGCATTTTTGAATTTATAGGCAAAACTGCCGACTATATAGAGGATATGCGCGACGAACTGGAAGCTATCAAGTTGGAGTTGGAGTTGTATTTTAATCAAATTCTGGCAGGCTGCGATGAAGGGTTTATCAATATGTCCTCCCGTATCAAGGACATGTCCAGTCTGAAAGAAAAAATTATCCGCAACAGCTACTATAAAAACTACGACGAACCGCAGCAGCTCATTGACAATCTTTCCGATTTAATCGGTATCCGGTTGGAATGCCGGTTTATTGACGATGAATACAAGCTCTATAAACTGCTGCTGAAATATTTTACCAAAATTAACGACGAGGGCTATTACTACAATCAGTTCAACGCCGCCGTTTCCCTGGCATTGGGGGAAAAACAGCCGCAAACACAGCGCAATGGATTTACGATTTATAAAATTGATGGACTGTACAACAAAAACGGACGGCGGCTGCGGTTTGAACTCCAAATCAAAAGCCTGGTCAATTTATTTTGGAGTGAAATTGAACATAAAATTATTTACAAAAACGACGCCTATGTACTGGCAGACGGCTTTTTGAAAGACATCATGGTCACAGTCAAAAATATCTTTACCATGCTGGACAATCAGCTTCTCATTTTATACAAGCGGTTTAATTCCGGCACGACCATCGGTCCCCAGCAGCAGCAGGAAAATATCCGCACCTTGCTGAGCAAAAGCATATTTGATATTTTTGCGCATAAAATGCGGCAGGATATTGGGTTTATTGTGGAATTCCGTTCCTCCTGTGATTTAATCATTGACTATATTTTAATGAAGAACAACGCTGAGGATACAAGTTCTTACAATGCGCTGATGGTCGACCTGCTGGCGCGCCTGCAGGAAATTTCTGCACGGCAGATTGAATTCAACAGCGAAATCGCGTTCGAACGTCCGCATCAATTAGAGGACGTTGTGGAAAAACGGTTGGGTGATACCATTTCCTCCCTGATTAACGTGGATTACCGTTGGCACCTGTTCTTTACCATTTTATTTGAATTGGAGCCAGGCAACAATGTAGAGGATTTTGAAAATTTTATTACCTTTCTGACGCATCGGTTTGCAGCCAGCCGCCCTTTTCACAAGCTGCACAAATTGTTTCATGAAGATTTGGCGCGCGACATGGAATTTAGTATGCTGATGCAGATGGCGGATTGTTTTGACGGTTACCAAAATATTGATTTTATCCATCAGGACCGTATTGAAATGACGCAAAAAGTGTTTGGCGACATTGTCAAATTTATCTGTATGAGCGTACGCAATGAAAAGGACTGGCAAGCGACCCGCATGATCTTTTTGGATATGCTTTCCCTCCGCTTGAATGCTATGCTGGGCATGAAAACAGATACTGCCTTGCTGGAAGAATGTGTGGACGCCATCGAAACCAACATTATGCGCCCGCGGATCCGCATTCACTTGCTGGACTACATTATGGAAAACGTGACCACCATCGACGGTATGGTGCGCCATCTGGATAAAAAATAACCCCTGTTAATTTGGGCGCTGCGGCGCCTTTTCTATAGAAACGTAAAGGAAAAGGATGGTGAAACAACATGCTATATCATTACAAACCTAAAGGTGTCTGTTCCAGAGAAATGCAGATTGACATTGAGGACGGCATTGTACGTGACGTCAAAATTATTGGGGGATGCGACGGCAATACGCAGGGTGTATGCGCCCTGGTTAAAGGACTTTCGGCAAAAGACGTGATGGACAAACTGAACGGCATTGACTGCCGAGGACGCGGAACGTCCTGCCCCGACCAACTCGCAAAAGCAATTGCAGAGTATTTGGAAACCACGAAATAAATGATTGAAGGGAGTTGTGTTTCTATTGAGTACGAAAAAACAGGTCGTCTTTATTATGACGGACTCCACGCGCTTTGACATGGTGGGTTGCTACGGCAATCCCGACGTACATACCCCCAACCTGGACCAGCTCGCGCAAGAGGGCGTCCGATTTGAACGCGCTTACAGTTGTCAACCGGTATGCGGGCCGGCGCGCAGCGCTATTTTTACCGGGCTTTATCCGCACTCAAACGGGAGTTTTACCAACAGCGTTGCCCTGGGAGATAATGTAAAAACCATTGGGCAGCGTCTGCGGGACTATGATATTCATACCGCTTATATCGGCAAATGGCATTTGGACGGTGGGGACTACTTCGGACTGGGCCGCTGCCCTGACGGCTGGGACAGTGACTATTGGTATGACATGAAATGTTATCTGGATGAACTGACGCCGGAAGAACGTCTCAAATCCCGTAATCCCAATACCAACAAGGAGCACATTGACGCAGCGTTTACTTATGGGCACCGCGTGACGAACCGTGCACTGGATTTTCTGGAGAAATTCCACGAAGAAGATTTCTTCATGGTAGCGTCCTATGATGAACCGCACGACCCATATTTGTGCCCCGAACCGTACGCCTCCATGTTTGAAAATTACGAGTTTCCTAAGGCGCCCAACGTCTGGGATACCTTGGACGGCAAGCCGGACTATCAAAAGGCATGGGCAGGCAATCGCCGTTTTGAGGACCGCGATGCCTTAAAGCTCACGCCGGGATATTTTCTGGGTGCAAACGCTTACATTGACGCGGAAATCGGGCGTATTTTAGACAAAGTGAAGCAGGTGGCGCCGGATGCAATGGTGATTTTCACCTCTGACCACGGCGACGCGCTGCAATCCCACTGTTTGTACGCCAAAGGACCTGCGTTCTACGATGAAATTGCCCGCATTCCGCTGATTATCAAAGGCGGCGAAGTTGGCAAGGTGAACAGCGATCCCATTTCCCACATTGACCTACTGCCCACCGTGATGGACTATATGGGTCTGCCGCGTCCGCAGTGGATTCAAGGAAACAGCCTTATGCCGACCGTGCAAGATGTTTCCGTGCGTGTCAATGATGTGGTGTTTACGGAATTTACACGTTATGAGGTGGATCATGACGGCTTTGGCGGATTTCAGCCAATGCGCAGTGTGACAGACGGGTGCTATAAACTTTCCATTCATTTACTGGACCCCATAGACGAGTTATACGATTTGCAAAGCGATCCCTACGAAATGAAAAACCTGATTTTCAGCGAAACACACCAGGAAATTCGCAACACCCTGCATGACAAGCTGCTCGACTGGATGAACGAGACGCGCGACCCCTTCCGCGGATATTACTGGGAACGCCGTCCGTGGCGCGATGATGCCGTCAGTCCTTCCTGGGATTATACGGGATATACCCGCCAGCGGGAACATGAAGAGTATGAGCCGCGGCAGCTCGACTATTGCACCGGTCTTGAAATGACGCAGGCGTCCCGTCCTAAAGAACGACTGCAACCTGCCGGCCCGAACAAAGGCTAAAAATAGGGCTTGCAAATAGAGGAATGAAATGGTATAATAAAAGTAACATTGATTTATCGCTGCACTATGCAGCGATAAGCGCAAAAAAAGAAGGATCAGAAAAGGTTAAAGGAGGACTCAGGCAAAATGAAAATTGCTTTGATTAATGAAAACAGCCAAGCGGCAAAAAACAGCATCATTGAGGCAACGCTGAAAAAAGTGGTAGAACCCAAAGGACATGAAGTGTTCAATTACGGGATGTATTCTGCGGAAGACAGTGCACAACTGACTTATGTACAGATCGGGATTCTGGCAGCTACCCTGCTGAATTCCGGCGCAGCGGACCTGGTCATCACAGGCTGCGGCACAGGTGAAGGCGCTATGCTGGCTTGCAACGCTTTTCCGGGCGTATTGTGCGGACACGTGGTAGACCCGACGGACGCCTATCAGTTTACACAGGTTAACAACGGAAACGCTATCGCTCTGCCGTTTGCAAAAGGTTGGGGCTGGGGCGCAGAACTGAACCTGGAATATGTTTTTGAAAAACTGTTTGTAGAAGAATGGGGCGGCGGCTATCCGAAAGAACGCGCTGTTCCGGAACAGAGAAATAAAAAAATCCTGGACGAAGTGAAAAAAGTAACACACCGCGACCTGCTGGATATTCTGCCGGAACTGGATCAGGATCTGGTGAAAGGCGCATTTGCAGGCGAAAAATTCCAGGAACTGTTCTTTGCAAATGCAAAATGCGATAAAATCAAAGATTATGTGAAATCCATCCTGTAAGAATTGAATTCGCATACTATGGGCGCCGCTGAAAACAGCGGCGCCTTTGATTTGTATGATTTTAAAGTTATTATATGATGTCAGGGTGTTAAAAAAGACCACATTTTTCAATAGAAAGCGTGTAAGAAAAAACAAAAACCCGCTGTTCAAGCGGGTTTATGGCATTATGGTGGAGATAAGGGGAACAAAATTCTGCATTTCCTTATGTGTTTTTATACTGTTTCAAATCAACTAAAACGCGCTTGAAATAGGCGTTTGCAGATATTTACCACGCTGGTTTATTTGCTCAAAAATTTGCGAATTTTAACTTTCCCGTGTAAAAAACGTGTAAGAATTTTGTGAAAAAAATAGCAACACTTTTACAGTACTCACCCAACAAAAAACTAAAACTATACATTTTTCTATTGACATCCCCATCCAAATGTATTATAATAGTTCAAACAGATACCCACTCCCAAACGCTTTATAATCCAAACATTTTATAAGACTATGCAAATGGCGGGACGCTTATGACGCGCCCCGCTGTTGTTTTATTGCTCGCCCACAAAGAAAGACTTGACATTTTTCTCAACTGTGATATAATAAAAGCAGATGATAGGTGTACCGTTACAAAGACGGTTAGCCAAAAAGGTTTACTAAATAATAGCCGTTACCTTTGGCCGGGGACGGCTATTGTGCTTTTATGGAGAAAACTAGCAATGCAATGATAATAAATATCAGAACACGCAGTATGTACTTCATAAGCGTCACCCCCTTTCTACAGGGAGTGCTAACCGTCCTCATAACACCTATTCATCCACCTGTGGATTGTTCCACATCTGTATTATACAGGATTCCCCATTTTCTGTCAAGCAGAAGGTTTACCTATTCATATTAAGATATAAACGGCTGGGCGGTGTATCCAGCATCTCAGGTACTTC
>CBCTHD010000054.1:0-9640 GCA_965146615.1 uncultured Clostridia bacterium | reverse complement strand
AATGACCGCGTTTACGGCATTGCTACGCGCCATATGCTGCAATACGGGGCGGACTATGATGCACAGGAGGTAACTGCGACTCTGCGGTTTCATCAGGTGATGCCGATGGACCGGTTTACGGCTGCCGGCTGCCAAGTGACCGCGCTGCGCGCCCATCATGACGCCAATGAAACCTGTCTCATTTATCTGATTGAAAAAGAAGGAAAGCGTATTCTCTATGCCAACGACACCGGTATTTTTTTTGATGAAGTGTTTGACTTTCTCTCCGGCAAAAAACTGGACCTCGTCAGCCTGGATTGCACGAATGGTACGGTCAAGAGCAGAACCGGACGACACATGGGGTTTGCAGAAAATGCAATTGTCGTGGAACGGTTGCAATCGCTTGGTTGTATTACACCCGAAACGACCATCGTTTCCACCCACTTTTCACACAATGGTATATTGCCTCATGAGCAAGTCTGCGCACGCACGGCGACATATGGTGCTATTGCTGCTTACGATGGCATGATATTAGAACTTTAAGTTCATAAATTTTCCATCTTTTTCTTGCCTTTTTTATCTGCACGTGTTATAATCAAGATAACCGTAGCGTATCCGTTTACGGAATTTATCTGAATTGGGGGACTCCTAATGAAAAAAAGATGGATCGCGGGACTCATGGCGGTTGTGTTACTGCTGTCATCCGGTTGGGTATTGGCGGAGGATATAAGCACAGAAGAAACCTACCTGCCAATTTATTTCAATGGGGTGTTGTTGGAAAACGCACAGGCTTTGGAATTGGTAACAATACCATACTATTTTTGGGATCGCTATTTGCCTTATGCGGCGATTGCGGAAAAATTGGGATACACTACCACCTATGACGCCGAAAATGATGTTGTTACCTCCGTCAACGGCAACGACTATTTCCAGTTTGATGTACGTAATAATACCACGTATTTTGTAAAGGATTCCCAGCAGTACTATTGTCATACAGAGTATCTCGAATGGAATGGAACGCTCTATATTTCTTACTATACCTTGCCATACCTGCTTGATGATGTAAAAATTTATTTCAATGGCGACGCTTATCAGCTTTACGATATGGAGGTCCTTATCCAAAGTGTGCTTTCACAGTCCGACTCGCTTTATGCGTGGCTGGACCATATTCCAAATTTAAAAGCATATACATGCGAAGGCAATGCAACCGTGCAGTTTACCGCTGGCACCGAACGCTTTGGCATACAGGTGGACGGCGACATAGACAGCAGCTTGCGTATTCAGAGAAACGGACAGGAAATCTTATCCACGATGAGCACCCTGCCAAACGGCTTTTTCAATTTTAGTGCAATTGATTCCATTTTTGATACAGATGGAATGCTTCGTTATTATTTGAACACACCCATCACCGCCGGCGCCTATCAAAATCAAGACGGTATCTTTATCTTGGCAAATGACCTTTATGATTATCAGTTCAGACAACTTATCCCTTCGCTGCAAAATAATTGGTCTTACCCTTCTAACGCATCTACTTTTGACGGCTCCTATAAACGTGGCTGGCTGCAGGTGCCGGAAAATGTATATGGTGTTTTCCCCGACCAACTGCGGCTGCTGCAAATTGCAGATAAGGACAACTGGGACATAGATTATCTACTACGCGATTGCATTGAGTCGATAATAGATCAATATGGCGATCAGGGCATGGAAATCGTACAGCGTTACATCAATCTTCTTACCGCGCTGACCAGTCCTCCATATTTGAGCTGGGCGCAGGCTGCCGATGGAAGCGTCACGCTCTCCTATCAAATTAGCCGCGGCGAGTTTCAACGCTTACTCGCTGAAAACCAGATTACCAAAACGGATGATGTATTTGATTCTCTTCTTTGCAATGTGCAGCCGGATATTCAGCTTACCATGCAGTTTTCAGATTCCGCTTTCTCTGTTGCGGCAACGGCAAATGCAGACATAAACAACTTCCCGGCAGATTATTTGATGGACGACATTTCCTGCCATGCTACGGCGGACGTACAACTCTCCGGCACAATCGGACCCGTTGCCATTCAACAGCCGGAAGTAAAAACAACGGCCATGCTGGAGGAACTGATTGCGAACCTGCCGGAATAATATTTTTCTACCGCAGGCGCATCGGAAAGACAGACTTGTAGTAACCAATTGAATTGTATATAAACGGATAGAAGTATTGTACTCCTATCCGTTTTTTTATTAATATCTTGCAAAATACCTCTTGACATATTATACTATGTGTAGTATAGTATTATGCGAAGGGAGGTTTGTATATGGATGTACAATTAAAACGAGGACTTCTTGAAATCTGCATATTGACTGCCATCAAAAAAGAAGATTCTTACGGATATAAGATTATTAAGGACATCTCACCTTATATATCCATATCTGAATCTACGCTGTATCCCATTTTAAAGCGTTTGGAAAGTTCCGGCTGCATCACGGTTTACACGGTGGAGCATAACAGCCGACTAAGAAAATATTATCATATTACGGACACCGGCATCAAAAAACTATCGGAATTCCTTGAGGATTGGAAAGACGTTATGAAAGCATACAACTTCATAAAGGAGGGATCTCACAATGAATAAACAGGATTTTTTAAACAATTTGACAAACGCTCTGTCAGGATTGCCGCAGGACGAGGTGCAAAAAACGATCGATTACTATTGTGAAATTATCGACGACGCAGTTGAGGAGGGCGAGGAGGAACAAACGGTCATTGCAAGACTTGGCGCGATAGAAGATATTGCGGAAAAAATCATCCATGAAACGCCATTGTCTGCGCTTGTCACAGAAAACATAAAGGGGCATAAAATAAACATCTTTACAATTCTCCTTCTCATCATCGGCTCCCCGATATGGATTTCTCTGCTGCTTTCAGTGTTGGCGGTCTTGTTATCCGTGTATGTAGCAGTATGGTCGATTGTTATCGCGCTGTTTGCAGTGGTTGCCGCTTTGGCACTGTCCGGCGCGGCACTTATCATAACTTCTCCGTTTCTTTTGATGGAATCTTTTCCAAAGGCAATGCTGGCATTCGGCGCATCGCTCGTATGCATCGGCATGTCGATATTCCTGTTTTATTTGTCGGTGCTGTGCGCTACACTGCTAATTCGCTTCACCGTATGGACAGCCCAAAAAATCAAACATGTTTTTGTCAAAAAAGGAGGCGAAACGAATGAAATTCAATAAAATAATACTGGCCATTGCCGGGCTTTTGGTGCTCGTGGGCGCCGTAATTTCCGGCGTTGCAATCTGTCTGGGCGCTGCAATGCCCGAAAATCGAACATTACAGACACAGACTGCCGACGGCAGCATTTCCACCATCCACATTTCTATTAATGCGGATGACATTCGCATCGTCTCTGCTGATACGGACGTAATAACAGTAACATACTACACAGGAAAAACGAAGCAATATGACTTCCATACGGAGGGCGGTCTACTTTCTCTAGAATCCGTTGCCACAGATAAACTGAATCTGAAATGGTATGACCATATCAATTTTGATTTGAATGACAAGGACAACCGTATCACTGTAGAACTGCCAAGAAATCTCCGTGCTGATTTGATAGTGGACTCACGCTACGGCGATATTGACCTTTCCGATGTAACGGGCTCCCTGCAAATCACTGCGAAATGCGGCGATATTGACGTCAATCGTTGTACATTTTCGACGCTTGTCTGCGATGCTGACTATGGCGATGTCGATGTGGAACAAACAACTGCGGAGACCATACATATTACAAACAATTGCGGAGACATCGATGTGACGGACGTATCGGGTAATATATCCGTTTTCTGTGACTATGGCGATATTGATATAGAGAAAATCACCGCAAATCATATTAATCTCGAAAACAACTGCGGTGATATTGAGTGCACAATACTTGGCAGTGAAACCGATTATACGATTACCGCCGAAACGCGCCGTGGCGATCAGAATATCCGAAACCGAACGGGCGGCGACAATACGCTTGCGGCAAAAACTGCGCTTGGTGATATTTCCATTAAATTTCTGCGATAAACAGCTTGTTTTCATCCATGCATAAAAACAAAGAGAACGGCGCGGATACCGAAGTATCCGCGCCGCGAAAAGAAAAGGGGGTCTCAATGTATTTTGTGAGGTCAATTATAGTATGGTCCAGAATCTCTCACCTTATACATCTTTTTGAAAAAATTTTCTTTTTTTATTCTTTTCTTTTTTCTGCCACTGTTTTAGCGGTCCTTTTTTTCCTCTCCGGCTTCCGCCGCTGTCAATTCTCTGACAACATAGCGTGGGCGCCCTTTGACCTCATCATATATCTTCGCAATATACATGCCCAAAATACCGATACTGAACATTATAATACTACCCGTTATAAGCAGCAACAAAATGACCGTGGTAAACCCATTATCCGCATTTTTGAAAAATTTCATATAGAGCGTTTGGAAAAACAAAATCACGGAAAAAACAAAGAAAATCACGCCCATGACCGTAACCATATGCATCGGTATGTTGGTAAACGACGTCACATTGCTAAGTGCATAGCGTACCAACCGCCATTTGCTCCACTTGCTTGGACGATCCACTCCCTCGCTGACATCAAATTCCAACTGTACTCTATCAAAGCCTGTCCACTGAGACAGCGCGCGGAAAAATGGCTGACGCTCCGGCATGGCAAGCAAGGTATCAATCACGGCTCGGTCTATCAGCATAAAATCAGAAGAACCCTGTAACTCCATTCCGGAAACTGCTTTCAAAATCCGATAAAACGTCTTGGCAAAAAATCGGTATACCGGCGATTCTTTTCCCCTAGAGCGCTTTACACCCTCCACAACAGAAATTTTTCCGCCGTTCCAAATCTGCACCATTTCCGCAATTTTTTCTGGTGGATGCTGCAAATCACAGTCCATCATCACGGCTGCATCCCCTTGGCACTGGGCAAGACCTGCAAAAATAGCACTTTCTTTTCCAAAATTCCGACTAAACCGCACTCCTTTTATTTGACCGCCGCTTTCTTGCGCCACGCTTTGAATTTGTTTCCACGTTCCGTCGGAAGAACCATCATCAATCAATAGAATCTCCCATTGTATGTCCACTTTGTTTAGCACATCGCTGACGATCTTGACTGTATTTGGAATCACCTTTTCCTCATTATATGCAGGAATGATGACGGATAACAAAAGATCCATTTGGCGCTCTCCTCCCCAAAAAAATACCGCCACCCGACCGGGCGGCGGCCCTTTACATTACGCCGTTAATTTCCGATAATTGAGCGAATGCGTCTCCACAATTTTCGTTTCTTTCAACGCTTTGTATATTGGCATTGCAATGCAGATGTCGACAATATAATGCCCAACCGTGCCGAACGTTGTCACCAATGCCATGGAAATCGCCGAGGCGTCCCCTCCGCCAATGCCGGCACTCATCATGACATAGACAACCAATCCTTCAATAACTGCATGTAATACAGTTGTCACTGCCATGGTCAGGAAAAAATTCCATCCGCGTTTTAACATCACCGCGCCCACCAGCGCGAACACCACATGGGAAAAAGCTCTTGCAACCACAATAATGGGCTGTCCCGCGAACAAAAATCCTAATCCGCTGCCCAATGCCACAAACACCGCCGCGGCAGGACTGATAAACATCGCCAGAATAACAGGTGTGTGCGCCGCCAGTGTCGCTGTGAACGGACCAATGATCACCCGCAAAAAACCGAACAGTGTCGGAATAATGATAGCGAGTGCTGTAAGCAACGCTGCCATGACCATTTCTTTGACTCTCATCGAATACGCTCCCTCCAAATATTTCTTTGCAAAAAACTTATACTTATTTTAGTATACATCAATTTGGACAAGTTTTTCAAGATGAAATCCGCTGAATTTAAAAGCTATTACCGCAACATTTTTTAGCTTTTTCCACAATTTACAAATTCTGAAATATTACAATTGTGTGTCGACGGCTTTTTTTCCGGCAAAACTATTGATTCTTGGCTGTATTTCGTGTATAATAAGATAGAATATAATAAAGTAGGTATCTATATTTTTTAATAGAAAGAGTTGATCCAGTTGCGTATTGCCGTATACCCCGGGAGTTTTGATCCTGTCACCAATGGTCATTTGGATATTATTATCCGCGCGGCAGATAAATTTGATAAATTGATTGTAGCCGTGCTGCGCAACAGTGCCAAACAGCCTACTTTTACTGTAGAGGAACGAATGGATATGCTCCGCCGCGTTACTGCTTCTTATCCGCAAGTAGAAATTGATACCTTTGATGGCTTACTTGTGGACTACTTACATCATAAGCAGGCGAGCATTATTGTCAAAGGGCTTCGTGCTATGTCGGACTTTGAATATGAATTTCAAATGGCGCTGATGAACAAAAAATTAGCGCCTGACATTGAAACACTTTTTATGGTGACAAGCGATAGATATTCTTTCCTCAGTTCTAGCATCGTGCGGGAACTTGCCAGCTATAACGGCAGTCTGGAAGGTCTGGTGCCGCAAGAGTTGGAAAGCGAAATCCGCAGGAAGATTTATCATTCATAGCTGTTCTGTCTTCTTTGGCGGGATAGACGGTTGACATAGAGAGAAGTTCTATTTTTTTATGGAAGGTGGACGTTTCAGATGGAAATGCTGCAATTAATCGAAGAAATCGAAGATTTGGCAGAAAAAAGTTTCAGCGTTTTTTCTTACGCGCTAGTGAATAAGGAAGAATTGCTGCGGCTGACGGGTGATATTCGTTTGAAGTTTCCGGAGGAATTAAAACAGGCCAAATGGGTGAAAGAGGAACGTGCCCGGATTATCTCTGAAGCGGAAAAGGAAGCGGAAGAAATCATTAAATCCGCAAAGGAACAAGTGATTAGCCTGATAGATGAACATGAAATTGCTCGTGCAGCGCGTGCCAAGGGCGAAGAACTGATGCAGAGTATTCGCGAAGACGATTATAAAATGCGTCAAGGTGCAGTGCTCTACGCAGATAGTATGCTGGAAAGGGTGGAGGCGCTGGCAAAAGACATTTTGCAAGAGGTGCACATCAGCCGCGAGGATTTAAAGCGGAATCAGGTGCAGCCGCCTGAAAAACAGTAAGTTTTGTATGAAAAAACTCCGGTAACCCAAAGGTTGCCGGAGTTTTTTTAAGATAAAAAATCTGTCTTTCTATGTACTGAACCAATCGTGTTTATGTCATTTTTATTGTACTGTGTCAGCCTCCTCTTCCGAAGAGGTTGGGGATTTCTCCAACGCCCAGATATTCGCATCTTTTCTGAATATCAAGCAGGTAATAACGCCCAGCAGCCCTAACAGGAAAAATAACACGGCGGCACCGGAGCCCTTTCCCGTCCCAAAAACAGCAGAAAAAGCAGATGCTGGCTGCTGCGCTGCCATCATCGGTTCCAATACGTTATCTATCAGCAAGCCGCCCAATGCGTATCCCACCGGTATGGTAAAAAATTGCAGTGTATTTCTTGCCGCATAGACGCGCCCCTGTATAGGTATGGGAATGTTACTTCTCAGTAAGACATCCATATTCGCATTCATCAGGGGAATGCTAATCCACCCCAACACAGCTCCAATACACCACAGTGGCATACTTTTCCCGAATGCCAAAAAAAAGTTTTCCGTGCTCATCGACAACAGCAAGGTATTGCATACGACTCGTACGCGGCTTTTTGGCTCCGGAAGCACCGTCACAAGTACGCTGCCCACCAGCATAGCCATTCCAGAAATCATGTTCACCATTCCATAGGCATTTTCTCCGCCGCCGTTCACAGAAAGCAATAGCGCCGGAAGCGCAGCATTATAAACCGATGCCGTAAAGTTAATCGCCGCAAGAAACAGTATCAAGTCTAATATTCCGCGATGCGTCTTTAAATATTGCAATCCGTTTTTTGCAGCCCGCAAAACAGCTTCTTTCTGTTCCTCTTTTATCAATACTTGTGGAATTTTGATGCCAAATAGTAACGTGCCCGCTGCAATTGCAAATGTCGCCAAATCAACAGCAATGACCGTTTGGATATTCGTAAAGGATAACAACGCGGTTGCCAGAACCGGTGTTAAAATGCTGTTCAGTGCATTGCCAAAGTTCCGCATACCACTGGTTTTCTGATAATATTTTTGCGGCGTGAGCAGACTGACTGCCACATCCGATGCAGGTTGCTGAAATGTATTCATCAATCCACTTAATGCATTGACCACGTATAGATGCCAGATTTGCAGCTTCCCTATTTGCAATAGAATCAGCACCATGACAGTACACATGGCGGCAAAGGTATCGCAGCCCAACATGATAGACTTCTTATTCCATTTGTCACTGATCGCGCCCGCAAAAATACTCATCAATACGTATGGCGCATAGGAACAGATAGATAGCATCGCCGCCAAAAGCGCGGACCCCTTCTCCTGGTACAACCAAATGACCAATGCAAAATTTGTCATTGCGCTTCCTAACGTGGAAAGCGATTGCGTTGACCATAAAAGGCAAAAATTTTTTAGTTCATGAATTGTTGCTTTGTGTTGTTTCATTTCGACTTTGCTCCTTTTTCATACTATTTTTAAAAGCAAAGTCTGTTCGGGCAAATGAGTTGATTCGCTCTATGCAAAATGCCCTCTTAGACTTTGCATAGAGCTACAGCAATGCACAGTAACATATATTTTCCCTCCTTTTATCTGCGGTGCTAACACGCCGTTCTTGGTTTCCGTTATTTTTGTCTCTGCTGCCCCATCATAGGACAACGTAAAACAAAATAAAAAAGTAATGCAGAACGCTGCCGCCCAACACAAACATGTGCCAGACTGAATGCATAAACCGCGGTTTTGCCGCCCTGTAAAACAGAATCCCCACGGAATAACTAATACCTCCAGCGACCAGCAGTGCAAGTCCTGGAGCCGGTACCAGGTGCAGCATTGGGACTGCCGCTACGACAACAGACCACCCCATCAGGACATAGAGCACCAATGACGCTTTATGCCATTTGTGAATATCTATGGCATTAAAGACAATACCAAGCACTGTACAGCACGCATTAACTCCAAACAATGCCCAACCGACCCAGCCGCCCAACAGGGATAGGCAAATTGGAATATAACTGCCCAGAATTAAAATAAAAATGGAGCAATGGTCAAAAACCTGGAATACCCGCTTCGCCTTATGGTTGGTCATTGCGTGGTATAAGGTCGACATCAAATACAGGAATATCAAGCTAAACCCATAAAGCGCACTGCAAACAATCCCCATCCCATCGCTGTAAATACATGCCGCAACAATCATAACAGCTGTACCGGCGGCTGCGAGCAATGCGCCAACACCGTGTGAAATGGCATTTGCAATTTCTTCCCCAATGCTCTGATTATTAAACTTCGTTACATCTGTCATACCAATCCCTCCTTATGCTCCATTGATCACGACACCCATTTTCCCTATACGTATGCTAAATCAGATGCACGATTTTATCCTACCCGTTCCCCTGTAAAAAAATCCTCCACTTAAGATGGATTTTGGCATCATATCAAAGATATGTCACTACACAGCCATCACATTGGAGGATTTTTACATACAAAATAGTTTTTATGCGGGGCAAACGTTTATCGCTCGAATCTTATTTGCATCCCTGGTATCCTGTTCCGTATCGTATGTTACTTTCTGACCTTC
>CBCTHD010000053.1:0-9745 GCA_965146615.1 uncultured Clostridia bacterium | reverse complement strand
AAATCTTTTTTCATTTTTTCCTAAAAAATACTTGACTTTTTATTTGCAGGCTATAAGTATTTTTTTGCATATGCCACACACAGCCGTATGCGTGTGGCATATGCCGTATATTTCATAAACTTGACCATTGATTTAATTACACACATAGATTATACTACAAATGTGAAGAAAAAGCAACACTTTGGAAATAATTCTATTTGGGGTTATAACTACAAGAGCGAAGCAGAAAGTGAGGGATCAAATGAAAAAATTTAAAAGTATATTTACAATGTTGTTTATCCTTGCTATTACAACAACATTGTGGATAGTAGGCACATCTGCGGAGGATACATATCCTATTGCAATACAAAGTGTGGAACGCAGCGGTAATGAAATCTTATCTGTGAAAACAACTTCAAACAAACAGGATGGTTTTGCCCGTGCTATTATAGCCATTTATGAGGAAGAAGTTTTTATTGACGCAGTATTGAGCAACACAACTGCTTTAATTCAGGGGGAGGTGGAGTTCGCATTTAACAGTCCGGTAGAATATGGGGATAATCAGACAGTTCGGATATATATATGGTCAAGCGAATCAGACGGGGCATTGAAAATGTGTCCGCTTGCTCAAAAATATACAATAAAAAATGATACAGCCATAGATAAAACTTACGAAGTCGAAACAATGGAAATATACACGCAAAATGGCGGTCATAATATTTACGGCCTGGCATATGTCCCAAAGAATGCAGAAAATAAAATACCTACCGTTATAATTTCACATGGTTATGGCGGTACAAGCGGCACAAATGCAAGTTATGCGCGCTCTTTGGCAAGTCATGGCATAGCGGCATACTGCTTTGATTTCAGAGGCGGTTCAACAAGCAGCCGAAGCGATGGCCGTACAACAGATATGACAGTGTTTACAGAAGTAAGCGATTTAAATGCCGTAATAGATATGGTAAAAGGACTTGATTTTGTAGATACCAATCAATTATTTTTATTTGGCACAAGTCAAGGCGGTCTGGTTTCAGCTTTGACCGCATCGCAAAGAACTGATGAAATACAAGGTTTAATGTTGTTTTATCCAGCGCTGTGTATTTCTGATGATGCAAAATCACGCTATCCGTCAATTGACTTAATTCCCGAAACTACCTACTTTATGGGAATGAATGTAGGAAGGGCGTATTATACAGCTATCTATGATTATGACATATACGAAAATATTGCAAGATATACCGATAACGTTCTTATTATCCACGGCGATAGAGATTCCATCGTTCCTCTTTCGTATTCAGAAAAAGCAGCGGAAGTTTATCATTCTGCCGATTTGAAAATCCTATCCGGCGCAGGACATGGCTTTTACGGGCAGGATGCGCAAAGCGCAACAGATTATATTTTGGAATATATCAAAAAACAAGTTTATTAAAAAAATTAATATAAAAGGAGATTAAAAATCATGAAAAGAACAAAGAAAACAGTATCTATTCTGCTGACTGCAGCAATGCTAACCGCAGCAATCCCTGTGACATCCCTTGCGGATGAAATTTCTTTGACAATCGGCAGCGATACCGCTACGGTAAACGGGGAAAGCGTTGCGCTCGACAGCCCGCCGGTTATAATCAATAACAGAACAATGCTTCCGATACGTTTTATCGCAGAAGCGCTGGGGCTTGATGTAATATGGAGCGAAGAAAACCAACAAGTAACAATCCAAAAGATTACAGGCATGAACATACACTACAAAACGGATGAGGAAATTACGGTGGAAAATAATTTTAATGATAATATGTTCGGTCTTGTATATGATGGTGCGATTACAGAAAATAAGGAGGGCGAGGTCAACATTCACCCAATCACGTATAATTTGAATGGGATTAAGATAGCCGCAAATGTTTATACACCTGCCGGATATGATGAAAACAGCGATAAAAAATATCCTGCTATTACGGTGGCACACCCTAACGGCGGTGTTAAAGAGCAGGTAGCAGGTTTATTTGCGCAGAAACTTGCCGAGAACGGTTATATTGCAATTGCGGCGGACGCAGCGTATCAAGGTGCAAGCGGAGGCGAACCGAGAATGCTTGATACTCCAGAAAATCGTGTGAATGATATTCACGGTATGGTTGACCTTCTGTATGCATTTCCGGGTGTTGATACCGAGCGCATAGGAATGCTTGGAATTTGCGGCGGCGGTGGTTATACAACGAAAGCGGCACAAACAGAAAAAAGAGCAAAGGCGGTTGCCACGCTTAGTATGTTTAATACGGGCATTGTACGTCTGAACGGTCTTAATGACTCGCAGGTTGATACTATAGATGAGCGCCTTGCCGCAGCGGCCGAAGCGCGCAGTAAGGAAGCAAACGGTGAAGGCGTACAGTATCCCGCTAGCGGAGGTTCTGCACTGACAAGGGAAGAATTAGAGGCAATGGGACCGGGGCTTTACAGCGAAGGACAATTATATTACGGATTTGATTATGCACATCCCAATTCAGGCGGCGCAGTTCCGACAAAGTGCCTTTTAGATCTGGTGAATTTTGATGCAAGACAGAATATGAACCTGATTACACAGCCGCTTCTTATGATGGCGGGCAGCGAAGCTGATACACTGTATATGACAAAGGATTGTTTTAATCTTGCAACAGGAACAGAGAATAAAGAGCTGTTTCTCATTGAGGGCGCAAGCCATATCCAAACATATTATGTTGAGGAATATGTTAATCAGGAGTTAAATAAACTGGTTGAGTTCTTTGGAGAATATTTATAAGCTAAAGATAACGTATAGGAGGTTTCAGCAATGAAAAAGAAATTTATATCGATTTTTCTTGCGGCTGTTATGGCGGCAAGCACGATGATAGGCATATTTGCGGCAGAGGATACTGCAAATATAGCAGACGTGGAGGTTTACACAAATATGAGTGAAACGGAAAAAACAGATTTTATAAATGATAATCTAAGTGTGCGATTACAGCATTTGTCGAGACTAGTGAGTATTTCATCAAATCAAGCGCTTGACAAAATGGCGGATGAGGTAAAAACAGCGCTTGAGGACGGGCTTACCGCTGTTGAAATCAAGGAAGCTATTTATCACAGCGGCGCATATTGCGGCTTTACAAGAGCCGCTGCGGCGCTTGACGCGGCGGACGAAGCGTTAAAAGACTTGGGACAGGACATTCCATATGAAAGCCGTATTACCTCAACTGAGGAAACACGCTATGAAGATGGCTTAGCGGTACAACGGTTCCTATTCGGAGCAAAAAGACCGACCATAGGAGCTGTTACGGATGATATGGAGGAATCGCTTAAATTACAGACTTTGTTCCTTTCGGGAATATGCTTTGGCGATTTCTATAACCGCGTAGGGCTTCCGGTTTATGAAAGAGAATTCCTCACTCTTTGCACGATTGCCGGGAATGACAGTTGCCAAGCCCAGTTCAGCAGTCATACAGGCGGAAATTTAGATGTTGGACATTCAAAGGATATGCTGCGTGCGGCAATGCTTTATAACGAGGACATCAACGGTGCGGAAAAGACTGCAATTGCTCTTGATGTAATAAACACGAATACGACGGAGTTGAACGAAAACCCGACGCCCGAGCGTCCTCAGCCGACAGAAGCTATCACAGCCGATTTTGCAAGCGACAGCGAAGAATTGTTGAGTCTCATGGAGCATTTCAAGACTGACGACAAGGAAAATTATGTCGGAAGAAATATTGACAGCGCAGTGCAGGAGATTTTAATTGCCGCTACGCAAGCCGTGATAAGCGGAACAGAAATTCCGACATCTGAGAACAAGGCAACACAGGTGCTTATCGACCTTGCCGTAATGGATGCACAAGGCGGCAGAGAAAGCGAACTTGCAGGAAAAATTGCTGAGGGTTATGCCGCGGGACTTACAAAGGACAATATGCTTGCCGTTCCGCTTTTAACGGCTCCGTATAACGGTTTTCCGAGAACGCTCAATATGAGAAATGCGTTGTCGGCAGAGCTTGACGCAGCAGAAGTAGCAGAAGCAGCAAAAACAACCGTTACAATGCAGATAGGAAGTCCAGTTATGACAATAAACGGCACACAGCAAAATATTGACGCGGAAGGCACAGCTCCTATTGTCATTGACGACAGAACGCTTTTACCTGTACGAGCATTCGTTGAGAGTATTGGCGGTGAGGTTTCATGGGACGATGATACACAGACTGCAATTCTTACATATAATGGAAAAGAAATTCGTCTTACAATCGGAAGCACAACCGCTTATCTTGATAATGAACCCAATACGCTTGATGTAACGCCTGTTATTATAAACGACCGCACAATGCTGCCGATAAGATTTATTGCAGAAAGTTTTGGTTATACGGTACTGTGGACGGAGGAAACGCAAACGGTAACAATTCTAAATGCCGACACGATTGAGAACATATTTGCAAAAGGTGATCTTAATCCTTCCTCTCCGCATTTTACGGGTGTATCATATGTGAACCGTCTGTCAGAATATAATGACAGCTTGAAAATTCCCGCATTCGCGCAGGTAACCTTTGAGCCCTGCACAAGAACAGATTGGCACTATCACGACGGAGGTCAGATATTACTTGTAACAGAAGGAGTAGGCGTGTTTGAAATGGAAGGCGAGGATGCCAGAATTATGCAGGCGGGAGATGTAATTTTAATTCCACCTGGAAAAGTTCATATGCACTCCGCTATCAATGACAGCTATTTTGCACATATTGCAATCGCTGTAAATCCTGAAATTGCTAAGACAAATTGGCTTGATAAGGTAACGGAGGAAGAATATACAGCGGCTGTTGAAACAGCGCGTACTAACGGTACAATTCGCGAAAAGGGCGAAACAATGTTCGCGAAAGGAGACGCATTTTCCGCAGAGGGATATAGCGGAAACATCTATAAAAATGTGCTTGTAGAAAACGAAAGCATGTTTAATTGCCCCGAAGTAGATTACTTCACCTTTGAAGCTGAAGCGAGAACTGCATGGCACAGTCATGAGGGTGGACAGCTTATGATTGTGACAAACGGTACAGGTGTTTATCAGGAAGATGGACAGCAGCCGCGTGTTATAAAGGCAGGAGATGTTATCGAAGTGCAGCCGGGTGTAACGCATTGGCACGGTGCGGCAGACGAACATCTTGCATATATCGCGGTAAATGGCAATCCGGGCAATGATAGCATTGATTGGGGAGCCGAGGTAACAGATGAAGAATATTATTCAGCAAAGGCAGACAAATAATGCTGTTGGTACATAAATTTTGTAAGAGCAAGTAATATAGATGCGAGTGTTGAAAAACAAGACACGAAGTATATATGGAAAAATGCAATCCGCCGTATACGTTCGCTAAAAAGAAGGATATATTATTAATTTTTTTCGCCCCTTTGTACCATTAGCGGTATTAAAAGTGTGGGACAATGTATGTTTGAAGAATCTTCAACATATGCATAAAAAAGACGGGCTTTTGCCTGCTCAAAAAAAGTGACCGGGAATCCTACCGGTACTACAGGAAAAGGGGCGAGAAAATGTTAACAAGAAAAGAGTTCAAAGAAAATGCAAAAAAACAATTGCGTGGGAAGAGAACGACTGGCGTCATCATTACATTGGTCATGATTGCTTTGATCTGGTGCGTAGAGCTTATCATGATGGGATGCTGGGGAATTGGAAACGCCTTCTCTAAGACGGCTGGTGTCACAGCAATGGCAATCATCTGCATCTTGTGGGTTATCTTGGCTTTTGTATTGTCCACGGGATATTGCTGGGCATTTCTAAAGATACGGCGTGGGGAACAGACGGGCATAGGTGAACTGTTTCATCCATTTAGACGGTTTGGAAAAGTAATTGGTGTAAATGTACTGATTTTTGTGGTGCTCTTGGTGATTTATCTAATTGGTGCAGCAATCGCAGCGGTGCTTGCGATTTTCGTACACCCTGCTTTGGCAGTCATTGTTGGCATTGCAGCGGTTTTATTGCTGTATCGAATATCGCTGGGCTTTGCGATGGTTCCGTATCTTTTATTTGACCGGTCGGAGCTGGGCGTGCGTGCCTGTATCAACTATAGTGTGGCGCTCATGAGAGGGCATAAATGGGAATTTTTTGTTCTATGTCTGTCCTTCATTTGGTGGTATTTGCTGACCGCCATTACATGCGGTATCTTGTCGCTGTGGATAGGACCCTATGTCAGTGCGACAATTGCAAATTATTACGACGAGTTGGTACGCCTGAACAGTGGAGAAGGAAACGGACAAACAATAGCGGAAGAGTCTGAGGAATAGACGATAGAGCAAAGCAGCCGGATTCATGCGAATCCGGCTGCATTGCTCTATCAAAAAGGAAAAGAAATGCGAGCAGAAGATTTTATCGGTATGCGGAGACTGTCAATGTTTTGCGGATTTCGGTGATGTACCGTACATCTTTTTATAGGCTTTATAGAAACTGGAATAATCATTAAAGCCGGCTGAACCGCAGGCTTCTAAGGTGCTGGTGCCGCCGGAAATCAACTTGTGTGCATATTGTACCCGCTTGCTGCTGATATACTGTTTGACGGCAAAGCCAGTCGACGCACTGAATAAATGGGACAAGTGGTATTTAGAAATGTAAAACCGGCTTGCAAGCGCGTCCAGACTTAGGTCTGCTGTTAGGTTCTGGTTGATATACTGAATGACCTCTACGATTTTGTCGTTGTGAATATGGGAGCCGGGAGAAAATTCGGCCGTGGATACCAGATGATTGACAGTGATTAGAATTTGCAGCATAAGGCATTGCAGCATAATTTGTTTTTCCAGTGTGTTTCCAAACGCATATTTCTCCAACTGTTCAATATAATGAAGCAACCCGGACTGACGGACAGTGTCAGCAGACAGCAGATTTCCGTTTCCCAGCTTTCTGAATTCCAGTCCTGCATACAGGTCGTAGGGGGTATGGCTAAAATTTTCCAGATATTCTTTCGTAAACCAAAGTGTCGTCCGTTCATAAGGTTCCTGTAAATGGAAACTAATGTTATGAAATTCACGGCTGTTAAAAATCATAACGTCCCCTTCTGTCAAATCATAAATTTGCCCTTCCACTTTAAATTTAGCATGAGAGCTGCGGAGGAGATAAATTTCATAATGATTGTGAACGTGACCGGGGAAGGTAGTTGGCTGGTCATAGTAGGATTTGGTATGGGAAATGCCAAAACTTTTTTCAAAATGCCGGGAGCATGTTTCGCGCATCGTTTAACACCTCTATCTCTCTATTATAAAAATATATTTTTAGTATATCACAAGATTTGCAAGATTCCAAGCAAAAACAACAAAGATTTTTGAAAAAATATGCGTTAAGATAAAGAAAAAGAAACAAGAGAGGGGATGCATATGGCAACATTTGTATTATCTGGATTTGCAGATGAGATAGACCCGATGATGGACGTGCAAATAGAACAGATGAAGCGATTTGGTATCGGGTATATTGAAATGCGTGGAGTTGATGGAAAAAACATTGCAGATTGTAGCATGGACGAGATTCGTGCAGTTGCGGAAAAGTGCCGGACAAACAACATACAGATTTCAGCTTTAGGTTCGCCGCTGGGGAAGATAGGCATTCAAGATGACATGGAAGCGCACATGGCAAGGTTGGAAGATTTAATGGAAAAAGCCAAGGTTTTGGGAACGGACCGTATCCGTGTGTTTAGCTTTTACATACCCCAAGGAGAAGCGCCGGAGAAATACCGCGACGAGGTGCTGCACCGTATGCAGCGCATGGCGAAGGTTGCTGCAAAGCAGCAAATCACGCTGCTGCATGAAAATGAAAAAGGAATTTACGGCGATACGCCGGAGCGCTGCCTGGATATTTTTGAAAGCGTTGGCAGTGGGAATTTATGGGCAACATTCGACCCGGCTAACTTTGTACAGTGCGGCTGTCAGCCTTACCCGCACGGCTATGAACTTCTGAAAAATTATATCCGCTATGTTCACATCAAAGACGCGAAAGCGGATGGGACAGTTGTACCGGCAGGACAAGGCATCGGCGGAGTGCCGGAACTGTTAAAGCAATTGAAGGAAGACGGCTATCAGGGATTTTTATCGTTAGAGCCGCATTTGGGAGACTTTGTTGGCTTTGCCGCGCTGGAAGAAGACGCAGAGACACAAGAGAAACCGAAAAGTGGGGCAGATACATTTGAAATTGCGGTGAATGCGCTGCGTTCTATTTTGAAGGGAGTTGAGTAAACATGGTTCGAATTGGAGTGGTAGGAATTGGGAACATGGGTAGGAGTCATGTTCGCAATTTGATGGAAGGAAAGGTCAAAAATGCAAAATTGACAGCTGTTTGCGACATCAAACAGGAGCGGCTGGATTGGACGCAGGAGGAAGGATATACAGAACTGAAACTGTTTTTAAATGTGGAAGACATGATAAAAAGCGGCGAGATTGACGCGATTATCATTGCGGTACCGCATTACAGCCATCCGACTATCGCAAAAATGGCCTTTGCACAGGGGTTGCATGTGCTGGTAGAAAAACCGGCAGGCGTCTATACGGCGCAGGTGCGGGAAATGAATGAAGCAGCGGCACAGAGCGGAAAAGTGTTTGGAATTATGTATAACCAACGCACGAACCCTGTTTACCAGAAGGTGCGCGAGCTTGTAAAAAGCGGAGAGCTTGGATCATTGACTCGTGCGGTTTGGATTATTACTAATTGGTACCGCCCGCAGGCATATCACAATTCCAGCGATTGGCGCAGCACTTGGAAAGACGAAGGTGGCGGTGTTTTGATTAACCAGTGCCCACACCAGCTGGATTTATGGTGGTGGATTTTGGGAATGCCGCAGCGAATTCGCTCTTTTGTTGGATTTGGTAAACATTATAACATTGAAGTAGAAGATGATGTGACGGCATATATGGAATATGACAGCGGCATGACAGGCTTGTTTATCACCTGTACAGCGGAAGTGCCCGGCACCAACCGGTTGGAAATTTCCGGAACGCGCGGTCGAGTGATTGTAGAAAATGATACCATCCAGTTTGACCGGTTGGTAGAAGATTTGCAGGATTTCAACGAGAAAAATCGTGTGCCGTTTGGTAGGCCGGAGGTCTGGAAATGCGAGATTCCGATAAAGCAAGAGGGTGAGGGACAGCACGTTGGTATTATGAATGATTTTGTACAGGCGATTGAACAGGGAACGCCGCTTTTGGCACCGGGTGAGGAAGGTATCAACGGACTGTCTATTTCCAATGCAATTCACATGTCGGCATGGGAAGACCAGTGGATTAACCCTGCGGAATTGGATGAAAAACGGTTTTATGAACTGTTGCAGGACAAAATTGAACATTCCACCATCAAAAAAGAATTATGGGAAACCGTAGGAGATGTGCGCGGAACGCACTAAGAAGGGAGAAATAGAGAATGAAACCAATTGCAGCACAATTATATACACTCAGAGAATATATCCAAAATTTTCAGGATATTGAAACAACATTTCGGAAGTTGAAAACGATGGGATACAACGAAGTGCAGTTTTCCGGCGCGAAAATTACGGATGCAAAGGAATTGAAGCGCATTGCGGACGCTACTGGGATTCATGTCATTTGCACGCATATTCCCTACGAGGACATGCAAAACGACTTGAAAAAGGTAATTGAAGACCACCAGACGCTGGGGTGCCTGTGTGCGGGCGTGGGAAGTATGCCGAGCGAATACCGCAGTGCAGAAGGGTTCCACACCTTTGCAAAAGAGTTTGACCAAATTGCAGAGGAATTGAAAAAAGAAGGATTGGGTGCAACCTACCAC
>CBCTHD010000052.1:0-9749 GCA_965146615.1 uncultured Clostridia bacterium | reverse complement strand
ATCGCAAAAAGCTATTTTTGTCAGAGCGTCTCCTTTTCCTTTTTCATAAGCCCTCACCCGTAATACAACCGATGCGGCGAATATGTTGCAGAAAAATGAAAAATTTTTTTGCCGTTCAAGTCTCCGTTGCTCTGAAACGCGTTATATCAATTTTCCCCTTCTTTTTTTCAAAATCTCTTGCCAGCGGACGCGCGCAGCGGTATAATGGTATTTGTGGATTTTTCGTTTTTTTGGTGTTACTGTTGGTAAATAGAGGAATTCATACGAAAAAACAGGTTATACTACATGGAAGGGGACCGCCCTTTCCCTGCGGTTTTTTGTGCGAAACCGCTTTAGGATAACAGAACAGGCGGAGGAAAATGATATGGAATTAACGAACCCGGCGGTGATTCGGGCACTGATGCAAAAACATGGCAAGCAGTTTGCCAAATCCCTGGGACAGAATTTTTTGACGGATGCGGGCGTATTGAATACCATTGTGGAGCAGAGCGCCATTGGACAGGAGACGGACGTTTTGGAAATTGGTCCCGGTATCGGCGTGCTGACGGCGCGGCTTTGCCGGTCGGCGCGCAAAGTGGTGTCAGTGGAACTGGATGAAGCGTTGTTGCCCATTTTGGCGGACACGCTGGCGGAATTTGACAACGTGGAAATTGTGCAGGGCGATATTCTGAAAACGGACATCGGCGCACTGGTGCAGGAGCACTTTGGCGGCGGACCCGTTCAGGTAGCAGCGAACCTGCCTTACTACATCACGTCGCCCATTCTCATGCGGCTGATAGAAGCGCGGCAGTGGATTTCTTCCATCACCGTCATGGTGCAAAAAGAAGTCGCGGTGAGCATTGCCGCCTCGCCGGGCGGTAAGGATTATGGCGTGCTGTCCATTGCAGTCCAGTCTTACGGCGATGTGGAGCTGCTGACAGAAGTGCCGCCGGAATCCTTTTTGCCGCCGCCCAAGGTTTCCTCCGCGGTGATTCGTATTCATCTGCTGCCGCAGCCGCGCATCGCAGCGGACGAAACGTTGTTTTTCAAAATTGTCAAGGCGTCCTTTGGGCAGCGCCGCAAAACACTGGTCAACTCCCTGTCCGCAGGTATGCCGCAGTATGGGAAAGATACCCTCCGCGCCTGCCTGGCAGAGTGCGGACTGCCGGAAACGGTGCGCGCGGAAAAGCTAAGTCTGGAAGACTTCACAAAACTGACAAATCTGCTCGGAAATGCATCATGATTTTGATATATTTTTCACAAATCGAAAAAAATTTTAGAAAAAAAAGAGGAAATTGGCAGGAGACTATAGAATAGTCGCTAAGAGGGGTACGATAGGATTTTCACCTCAGATCGCCATTCCAACCCTGTTTTTCCATTGAGAGGGCAGCGGCGAGAATGCGTAACCCCCTGCACGCGCAGCGTGGTATCACGTCCGCTGCGTACAGGTTTCTATAGATGTATCAAAATAACAAAAGCGATGAAAGGAGTTCATGAAACATGACCAATAATCAAAAAGTATTAACTTGGCTGGAAGAAATGAAAGCGCTGGTCAAACCGGCAAATGTTGTTTGGATTGACGGCAGCGATGAACAGCGCGACGCGCTGCGCAAAGAGGCGGTAGAAATCGGCGAAATGCTGGAACTGAACCAGGAAAAGCTGCCGGGCTGTTACTACCACAGAACAGCGGAAAATGACGTTGCTCGTGTGGAAGACCGTACTTTTATTTGCACACCGACCGAAGACGAAGCCGGTCCGACCAACAACTGGATGGAACCCAGCAAGGCTTATGATATGCTGACGAAGCTGTTCGACGGTTCCATGGAAGGTCGCACCATGTATGTCATTCCGTACATCATGGGTTCCAAAGGATCCCCGTTCTCCAAAATCGGTATTGAATTGACGGACAGCATTTATGTAGTGCTGAACATGCTGATTATGACCCGCGCCGGACAGTGCGCGCTGGACGAACTCGGCGAAAACGGCGACTTTACCAAATGCTTGCACGCGAAAAAGAACGTTGATCCCGAAAACCGTTACATTGTGCATTTCCCGCAGGATAACACCATTTGGAGCGTCAACTCCGCTTACGGTGGAAACGTGCTGTTGGGCAAAAAATGCTTGGCGCTGCGTATTGCCAGCTACCTGGGCTGGAAAGAGGGCTGGATGGCCGAGCATATGCTGATTTTGGGTATTGAAAACCCGCAGGGCGAAATCCGTTATATCACGGCTGCTTTCCCGAGCGCTTGCGGAAAAACCAACCTCGCAATGCTGATTCCTCCGGCTGCTATGAAGGGCTACAAAGTGTGGACCGTCGGCGACGATATTGCTTGGCTGCGTGTCAATCCAGAAGACGGAAAACTGTATGCAATTAATCCGGAAGCTGGGTTCTTTGGCGTTGCGCCGGGTACCAGTTCCAAATCGAATAAAAACGCACTGATCAGTACACAGAAGAACACCATTTTTACAAACGTTTGCCTGCGCGACGACGGAACTGTTTGGTGGGAAGGTCATGACGATCCGACACCGGAACATGCGACAGATTGGCTGGGCAAGGAATGGACGCCTGCAAGCGGCACCAAAGCGGCGCATCCGAACTCCCGTTTCACCGCGCCGGCTGCGAACTGCCCGTGCATTTCTTCCGAATGGGAAAATCCCAACGGTGTGCCGATTTCCGCGATTATCTTTGGCGGACGCCGTGCGAAAACCGCTCCGCTGGTATACCAGGCAAGAGACTGGAACCACGGTGTATTCGTTGGTGCGACAATGGCTTCTGAAACCACTGCAGCGGCTGCCGGTGCAGTTGGCGTAGTCAGACGCGACCCGATGGCAATGCTGCCGTTCTGTGGCTATAACATGGGCGACTACTTCAAACATTGGATTGAAATGGGTAAAAAGATTCCGAACCAGCCGAAAATTTTCCACGTGAACTGGTTCCGCCGCGGCGACGAAGGTGAATTTCTGTGGCCGGGCTTCGGCGACAACCTCCGTGTTCTGAACTGGATTCTGGACCGCTGCGACGGCAAAGTGGACGCTGTGGAAACGCCGATTGGTTACCTGCCCAAGAAGGAAGATTTGGACCTGAGCGGTTTGGATATTGCCGACGAAGTGGTAGACGAACTGCTGAGTGTGAAGAAAGAATACTGGGTGGAAGACATCGCCGGCCAGAAGGAATTCTTTGCGAAATTCGGCAACAAGCTGCCGCAGGAAATCAAAGACGAAATGGCAAAACTGGAGAAAAACTTCGCATAATCAGTATGCCTGTGTTTTGGCTCCGGGTGCGCCTGTGTAGCGCGAATTGAAAGAGATTGTAAATTCCATAGGATATGATACAAAGAAAGGAAACAGGCAACGCCTGTTTCCTTTTTTATTATTTGGCGCTTTCAGAAAAAAACACGCCACTGGTGCTTACAACTTCTTTTGCACGCGTGAAGCCGACGGTACCCCCGGCAAACCGCTTTTCTATGCTCATTCAATTTCCGTACCACTCCGTATATCACACGACATGCAGCGGAACTGCTATAAAAACAGTCCACGCAGCAGAAGTCGCGTGGACAGTTGCATCGCTATTTATTATTTTTGTGTTCCATTTTCACGTTTTAACCGCTTCTTTGCTTCTTCTACGGTTTCGCCGTCCTTTGTCAAATACCGTTCAACAAAAGCGTCCTCTAATTTCGTATAACCGCTGACAACGGTGTCTTCGATTTTGGTATAACCGCCCACAACGGTATCTTCGATTTTTTCAAATGCGCCTACCACTGTTTTTTCTATTTTCTCATTTGCTTTTACAAAACCGGATTTTGCCATTTCATTTCCTCCTTTTTTCATTCCTTTGATAAGCAACGCCCCTCCAAGCACAAACACAAACAAGCAGACGCCTGCCCCTGTTGCAATATTCATTGTGTACGCTTTTGTATCGCTCACAGAGCCAAACGACACCAGCATAGACCGTTGCAGCGTCAAGACGGAAGCCGCGATTTCGGCATAGCTGATGTTACGGATAACCGCAAGCAGCGGAGAGGGGTTTTTCCGCTGTTTTACAGCCCGCCGAATTGCCATTGAGATTTTACAAAAGGTGTACGTCGCAATGGTAATCATTATAATTTCGCCGTACTTTGTGGCAATATTCTGTGACAAGCTGATATAAACCACGCCGCTTAGAACCAGGCTTAACATTGCGAGCAGTACACCGGACAACTTCATGACAAAATATTCGGTATCGGCAGACTGTTTTCGGTCACACAAAATGACGGAAAAACGCATGGTACTTAGCATAATGTAAAAAGCACACATTGTTACAAACCACAATGATAGATGAAGCACGCCAAGCACACCATGATAGAGGGCATATAAAAGATTAAAAAGAAAACTGAAAGCAGCCACCGAAACCATGCGGTAACGCTGTTCCTTGACAAACCTTTTTCCAATCTGCGTTTTTTCCATTTTGTCAATGATATTTTGCGTTATGCGCACTCTTTCAACCCTTTGGTAAGGGGAACAAGACACAGCAGGACGACAATACCAACGAGACCAATGACAATTCCTGCAATGATTTTGCCCCATACCATGCAAAAGCACATACCAACACCCAAAGCTAGCGCACCCACAACGCCGACAACAATGGACAAGATGGTTTTGCCGGAACACCGAATCGGCTCTTTGTGCTCCATTTTTCGCCACACCATTAGCGTTACAAGACCGAGAAGCAGACCGACGCAGCCAAATATAACGCCCGGTTGAAACGCACTCCATTCAGGAATCAGCGCCATACACATACCGAGCGCGAACAGCACTCCGCTCACGGTTCCCAACAGCATTGCAACAAAACTACTTTTTTTCATTTGACACACCTCCAAAATGATTTAAAACAACAGTTGTTGTTTTGATGTAAGTATAGTATAATATAGATAATAGCCAGAAATCAATCATCAATTTGCAGACAAGTGTTGGAATAATAAAGGAGGAGCCCCCATGAACACCAAAAACAACCGCCGCCGGCGCGCATCCATAGACTGCATTGAAAAAGCCTTTATCGATTTGCTGCAAACAAAAGAGTTACACCAAATTACGGTATCGGACCTATGCAAAAAATGCGCGTTAAATCGAAGCACCTTTTACGCAAATTTTGTCGATATTTATGATCTTGCCGACAAAGTAAGGGATCATTTGGAGGAAGATGTCAGTCTCCTTTATGAAGAGGAAATGGCGAAAGGATTTAACAGCAATAATTATCTAAAATTATTTCGCCACATACAAGAAAATCAATTGTTTTACCGTACCTATTTTAAACTTGGCTATGACAACCAACACCAAATCAAACTGTATGACACACGACAAGCCAAGCAATATTTTGACAACAAACATATCGCATATCACATGGAGTTTTTCAGAAGTGGCTTTAATGCCATTATCAAAATGTGGCTCACCGGCGGATGTCAGGAAACACCGGAAGAGATGAACGCGATTCTCCATAGTGAATATCAAGGTCGTTAGCATACCACAAAAGACGATTCCTCTCCTTGTATCAAGCAAGATATTCCGCCGCCCCTTTGTTCCTGAACTGCTGTCAAACCATTTTTGTCCTTTTAAACTATGTAAAATAGCCGGCAAAAACCCTAAAAAAGAACACACAGAAAATGCTCTATGACCGTAAAAATCTATGATGAAAAAAGCTAGACACGGTCCTATATTTATGATATACTAAAGGAAGAAAAGATGTTTGGAAATTTTGGACGGTTTGTCGGCAGGAACCACAGCGGCGTCTTCTGCTGCGCATACCTGAGGCATTTTAACGGAGTGGGGAGCATCATACACGCAGGAAACGGACTGAAAATCAGCCGGTATGACGCGGATAGAAAGAACGGAGGGGTTAGCATGATTTTTTTTGAGGGAAGTGTGCCGGACTTCATTGAATGTATTGATGGAAAAATGGAAACTACTGCAGAGCAACATAAACACGGAACACAAAGTTTAAAATGGAACTATAAGGACGGGTCGCAGTTGCGGTTTCACGTACCAATCGGCTATGCACCGATTCAGGAAAATTCGGTAAATCAAGAACGGTATGCCTTTGCGCTCTATTTGTTTGGTACAGGCAGCGACGGGACATTGACGGTATCGTTTTGCAAGGAAGGGCGCATCTGCTGCTATTTTGAAATATTGCTGGGATTCACCGGCTGGCGGAATGTGAGTGCGGGGTTTGACCGCGACATGAAGGGGACGCCGGAATTTGGCATGGATGAGCTGGTCATTGAGGTCCATGGCGACGAAGGTTGTTTGCTGCTCGATGAAATCGTTACAGCGAATCGTATGGATTACCGACACATTATGGCAAGTTTTCAAACACCGCAGTTTACCGTGCAGATAGCGCCCATCATAAAGGACTGGACACTGAAAAGCTGTTATCATATTGAAGAGATATATGACGAGGATTTTAAACATATCCGCGACGTGATGGAAAGTTATATCGTGGAGGAATTTCCCTGCAGTGCACAAAAACGGGAAGAATTGATGGAGCAGGTCGCGTCGCTGGGCATTGTGGAGGGACAATTCGGACCGTCGGGCAAACGGATAGAATATGCGCCGCAGCGGCGGCAGTCGTCCGGGCTTGTCGGCGCGGACTTGCGCTGGGTGAGTGATTTGTTGCGCAATTTAGCGGTTTGCTGGCATACACAGCCCGATGCCAGTCTGGAAACGGCATATCTTAAAGTGTTGCGGTTTTTGATGTTACAAGGATTTGCAGAAGGCAGCACTATGGGAACACATGCCATTTTGGATTACGCACTGCGTCCGCTCTATCATTCGGTGTTGATTATGCGCGACGCTATTTACGCCGCGGGTCTTTCACAGGAGCTGTTCCGTGCCATGCGCTGGTTTTTACATATGGGCGGGCGCGGCTTTTTGAAAGATCAGCCGCGTGACTGGGCGACAGCGGACGATTTCAATAACGTTGCCCAGGGAATGTTGATTACCATTTTGTTCATGGAAAAACCGCAGCCTGCTGCGGATTGGCTGATTGCATACCGCGATTGGCTGTCGGACAACATGCAGTTCACAGACGGGCTGCGAGATTTGTTCAAAGAGGACGGCTGCATTTATCACCATGCCGGACATTATCTGGCATATGGGCAGGGCGCAATAGAAGGAATTGCCCCCGTGGTTTATGCTTTGACCGGCACAGGCTTTGATATTCCGTTCCAGGCATGGCAAAACATGAAGCATGTGCTGCTAAACATGCGTTTTCAGTGTGGCAGGCTGAATTATCCCATTGCATTTTCCGGCAGACATCCGCTGGGCACCTGGAACTTATCGCTGTCACCGTTTAAGTATTTTGCACTCAGCGCCTTGCGGCGGTATGATGATCAAATGGTAAGTGTTTATCTTCGTCTGATGGAGCTTCCCCAAAACCAGACGGATCACATTCTTGCGGCATTTGCACGCGCCGAGAAAACACCGCAAGGAAACCGTTCCTATCCCTACGCCTGCGCCAATGTGCACCGCCGCGGCAAATGGGTCGTCGTTACAAAAGGCTTTTCCCGCTATCTCTGGGGCAGCGAGACGTACCGTGGAAGCAACATGTATGGACGTTACCGTTCCTACGGCGTCGTGGAAATGGTGCATGAAGACGGCGTGCGCGAGGGCGGTTTTTCCCATGATGGGTATGACTGGAATCATTTTCCGGGTGCGACGAACATTGTCTTACCATGGGAGCAATTGCGCACGCAGGTACACAATGTGGACAGCTTTAGCGGATTTGAAGAAATGCTGCTGGGCAGCGAATCATTTGCAGGCAGCTTGTCTCTGGACGGCAACGGTATGTTTTCCATGATTTTGACGGAACACCCCAAGTATGACGGTTCCTTTCGCGCCTATAAATCGGTGTTTCTGATAGATCATTTTATCTTACTGCTGGGCAGCGGTATTCAAAACACCAATTCTTGTGAGACGGAAACGACGTTGTACCAAAATGTGATTCGGCCGGGCGATATGCCGCCGCAAATAGGCGGCAAAATGATTACAGGCGAAATGGTCATGAACGGAGAAGATTTGCTGGTGGACAACCGTGGCCATATTTACTATTTACCGAAGGGCACGCGCATTCGCCTACGCAGCGGAAATCAGAAGTCCATGAGCTCCACCGGCGACAAAGAAACAGAAGGCGCCTTTGTCATCGGCAGTATTTTACACGGCACGGCGCCACAGGATGCGTCTTATGTCTATGGTATTGGTATTGGCGGTGCACCGGCTCTGCCCTATCAGATACTGCGGCAGGATAATCTGGCGCATGTGGCAAAGGTGGGCGATTTTCTATGTGTCTCGTTATTTGCGCCGGGCGAAGCGGAAGGAATCGAATCGGACACACCGATCATGATCATGCTGCGAGAGACGGAAACGGGCGTGCATCTCGCGGTGTGCAATCCGGATTTAGGGCTTTATGACGAGGACCCCTCTCAGTTTGATGAAAATGGCGTCCAGCGGGAGGTCAGTATCTATTCTCGCAGTTGGAAGAACAACCCGGTAGGGACCAAGCGCGTCCATTTGCGTCTGCCCGGTCAGTATCACAGCACGGACGGGCTGCTCATAGAAGAAGACGGCGACAAAACACATTTGACGTTGGACCTCAAAGGCGGCAATGTGATGATACTGGATTTAATGTGCCCGCAGCAATAACCCCTCGGATCTGACCGGTCATTTTTTAAACGGACGACGGCGAATTTTGTGGAATCTTTGGAGATACAAAACGCAAGCGCGCAGGAAGAAAAACCCTGCGCGCTTCTTGTATTGCTTTTGTTTTTCGTTTTTACTATTGCAAAAATATCTATTCCAGCAGCGACAGCGCCTGCTCGCGTACAGCTGCCACGTTGGTTTCCCGCACCTTTTGCCGCAGGCGTAAAACACACGCGGGGGAGACGGACAGTTCATCGATACCCATGGCTAAAAATGTCTGCGTCAACTCCAAATCCGCGCCCAGCTCGCCGCAAATGCCAATCCATTTTCCTTCTTTGTGCGCATTGTCCGCCGCCATCTGAATCATGCGCAGCACAGCGGGGTGGTGCGGGTCATAAAACGGCTCCAGCGATTGATTTTGCCGGTCAATGGCCAGGGTATATTGTGTGAGGTCGTTGGTGCCGACACTGAAAAAGTCCACTTCTTTTGCGAGTTTATCGCTCACCATAACCGCCGCGGGCGTCTCAATCATGATGCCCAGCTCCACATCCTCCCGGAAGGGAATGTCCTGTTCTTTCAACTCCGCCTGTACCTGGCGAATCATTTCCTTGACGTCCCGCACCTCTTTCACCGACGTGATCATGGGAATCATAATTGCAATGTTGCCGTAGGCGGAAGCGCGGTAAAGCGCGCGCAGCTGTGTTTTGAACAGCTCCGGGCGCGTCAGACAAAGGCGGATCGCCCGGCAGCCCATAGCGGGATTTTCTTCGTGAGGAAGCTGAAAATAATCCGCTTGTTTATCCGCGCCGATGTCCAGCGTCCGGATAATCACGCGCTTACCTGCCATGTTTTGCGCCACGGTGCGGTAGGCTTGAAACTGCACTTCCTCGTCGGGATAATCACTATGCTCCAGATACAAAAATTCACTGCGCATCAGTCCGATACCGCCCGCGTCATATTGCAGCGCCGCTCCGGTGTCTTTCACATCGCCGATGTTGGCATAAATGAGAATATGCTGCCCGTCCAGCGTCACATTGTCCTGTCCTTTGAGCGTTTCCAGCAGCCGCCCCAAATCCACCCGGCCGTCGGGGCCGGGGAGGGCC
>CBCTHD010000051.1:0-9786 GCA_965146615.1 uncultured Clostridia bacterium | reverse complement strand
TGCCGCTCAGGGACAAAAATAAAATTTGACAAACGGTGTCCACTTCCCTAGAGTTGTCATGCAGGGTCATAGCCCTAATCCAAAGAAATCAGGTACTAAGGAGAGGTACTCCATAATGAGAAGATAAGTCAAGTAACAAAGACAACTTTGGTATGTATCAAGACTCGGTATCAAGCTGGCTGTCGAGTCCGGGACCACAACGGGCAGTATTCGCAAAGCAATGCCGGACATTATGCGGGCGTATGTGTGCAATAACCGGGTATTCGGGGTAGATAAAGCGGGCGAAATGATAGATGTGTCCAAAGCACCATTTATGCAAGTCAAATCATAGGGGCGACAAGAACGAATGCGGCAGATGTAACGATAGACAAAGTATTTGCGGTGGTAGACCCGGCGGGAATTGGTATCTTGCAGGACAAAAACGGGCAGCGGCTGCAAAAGATTGGTATGACGGTAGACAGTCAAGGGAATGCGATTCTTGTTTTGGGCGCCGGGAACGGCGAAAATTCTGTCACAATTAACGATGTTACCTATTCCGATGATAGCTTTATCATAGAAAAAGGAGACGGTGTCGCTACACTCGCCATCAGGGGCGCAGACAGCGGCATTGCGTTTTTTAACAGCGGCACATCAAGCTATGTGACAGTGGATGGCGTGAATATCAAAAACTTAGCGCAGCGTGTTAAGACACTGGAAGACAATATGAATTAGAAGAAACAGTATTGACAAAATAGGTACAATAGTATATAATAAAGGCAGATAAAGAAGTGAACCGTTAAAAAGACGGTTTGCCGAAATGATTTGAGTTTAGATAACCGCTACCATTTGGCGAGGGAGGCGGTTATCTTGCGTTTATGGCACATATATGTAAAACAATAATGATAAAAATCATAATTCTTAGTACATGTTTTACCATCAGCAACCACCCCCTTTCTGTAGGGAATGGGTAAACCGCCTTCCGATACACTCTTTATCTGCCCCGCGTTATAGTATAACATATCTAATCATATAAATCAAGCGTTTATCCTTTCAGGATAGGCGCTTTTTCTATATCCAAAATCAAGGGAGGGAGAAGCGGTGGACGAAGGGAAATTAACAAAAATTCGCGCTGCCTATGAGCAGTATACACACGAAAAAGGAAAGCTGGACGACAGTATTATTGAGAACAACCGATGGTTCCGGCAGCAGCAACACAATCATAGTGAAGCAAAGGGCAGTCCAAAGCAGCCGGACGCAACAAGCGGTTACATTTTTTCTGCGATTAACGTCAAGCATGCGGACGCAATGGATAACTACCCGGAAATTAATATTTTGCCGCGCGAGGAAGCGGACCAGGACACAGCAAAGACGCTAACCAGTATTTTGCCCTGTGTGCTGGATTTAAGCGGATTTAAGAAGGTTTATGCGCAGTGCTGGTGGCAAAAGCTGAAAACGGGAACAGGCGTTTATGGAATCTTTTGGAATCCGGAGCTGCAAAACGGGCTGGGAGATATTGAGGTAAAAAAAGTAGGACTGCTAAATCTAGCATGGGAGCCTAGCATAGACAATATCCAAGACAGCAAATATTTGTTTTACACCTACTATATGGACAAGGAGGCATTTATAGAACAGTATGGCAAGGAGAAGCTGGAGGGCAGCGAGGACTTGACGGGGATCTCCATCAAATCCTATGAAGAAATGCCGCAGCAGCAGCGGCAGGAAAAAATCCGTGTCATAGATTGCTATTACAAGGAGGACGGGAAGGTACATCTGTTTAAGTTCTCCGGGTCTAACATACTCCAGGACAGCAGTAAAAAGCAGCCGGAGGGAATCTATGAGCATGGTATGTATCCGTTTGTATTTGATGTGTTGTATCCAAACGAGGACAGCCCGGCAGGGTTTGGTATTGTGGACATCGTAAAAAGCCCGCAGGCATACATTGACAAGCTGGACGGCATCATCAGCGAGAATGCCATTACAACGGGTAAAAAACGGTTTTTTATCCGTGACAACGGCGGTGTGAATGAGGACGAATTTTTGGACATTAACAATACGTTGATTCATGTTGAGGGGACGTTAGATGACCGCAACATTATGGAAATTCAAGGAAGCGCCATGCCGGAATACATCGTGGAACACCGGACAAATAAAATCAATGAACTGAAAGAGGTGGCGGGAAACCGGGACTTCCAACAGGGCGGGACCAGTAACGGCGTGACGGCGGCAAGCGCAATCAGCACATTACAGCAGGCGGGGGACAAACTCACACGCGACATGGTCAACGCATCTTATGAAGCATACAAAGATATTGTTTATATGTGTATTGAGTTGATACGTCAATTCTATGATGTGGAACGTAAATTCCGTATTACCGGCGAAAACGGGGAAACAGAATTTGTTCCATTTTCCAATGCGGGTATTAAGACACAGCCGGTGGACAGTATTTTGAATCAGCCAACGATGAATGCAGTGAATTTGACAACAACACAACAAGCAACGAGTCCCCCTGCGGGCGTGAGCCGTGTGTCCAGGAGGGCATTGGGTGTATTACCAGAAGAGAATACTATGACAGAGATATCGGCAGATATTTTGCCGGAATCCACGGAATCTACCATGCTGCGCAGACCGGAGTTTGACATCTCTCTGACGGTGCAAAAGGCGAATCCGTTCAACAAGGCGCAGCAGAACCAAACCATTTTACAAATATGGAGCGCCGGATTTTTCAACCCACAAAATATTGATATGGCGTGTCTTGCGCTGGATTTCATGCAATTTGACGGGGCGGAGGAAATCGTGACAAAGCTGCGGGAGATGGGCGGATTGCAGCAACAGATGGCGCAGCTGCAACAACAGTTACAGCAGGCGCAGCAGCAAATGCAGCAGCTGGGACAGCAAAACCAGCAGCTTTCAGCGCAAAATCAGCAGATGAATCAGCAGGAGCAGCAGCTGCAAAGCGCATATCAGCAAGCGGCGCAGCAAGCCCAGGCGAGCAGCGCAAAACTGGCACAGGTAGAACAGGCGCTCAGTCAAGGAACAGGAGGCATGTAAGGATGATATACTGTGCCGTGTGCCTCGAAGGGGTATGTCCCAGCGGGTGCTATGCCGTGTGTTCTAGAGAGTATCCGGCGCGACCACCCTAGTGCATGCAAACAAATCCATTGATATGGAACCGGATACTTTCCAAAAACGTCCAAACGGCGGACACGTGCCGTTGTTTGGACACGTTGCAGTGTTCGGCGTGTCGAGGGACGAGACGCGATGCGAGAGCGGAGAATGCTGGTTGGGGAATGCCCAAGGGGGGATGAATTGACGACGCAAGTCGGAGAGAATCCCTTCTTGGAAAACAGAGAGCAAGCGTTTATCCTTTCAGGATAGGCGCTATTTTTATGCAGAAAGAAGGAATGAAAATGGCAGAAGCAAAAAAAACAGCTGCGGCGGCAAAACCGGACTATGAACATGAATTAGTGGATTTGATGTTGCCAATCAACACAGCGAACCCCAAGGACGATACTTTAACGCTTATCATCAACGGTGAGGCAACTGTTATCCAGCGGGGAAAACAGGTAAAAATTCCACGGTATAAATACGAAGCAATCATGAATGCGGAGGAACAAAAGCTGCGGGCGTACCGCCGCAAACAAGAAGCCGAAACCATGACGGCGAAAGCGCAGAGCGCACAGGCAATTTAAATTCGTCCCTTTATGGGATGCTAGGAGGAATCATATATGGAAGAAATGGGTGCAATGACAAACGAATCCGTGAACGCCCACGCGGAAGCAGAACTTTCCACCGGGACGACCGGCGGCGTAACAGGCGAAGAACTGTTTCATCAATATGAATCGGGCATGGGCATTGAGGAACTAAATGGACTGCTGGCACAGGAACCCGCCCAGCCGGAGGACCAGCAGGAAGAACAAGAAGCTGTGCAGGAAAAAAGCACACAGCAAGAAAATGCGGGGCAGCAGACCCGTGTGCCCCAGAGGGTACAACAGCAGCAGACACGCTTATTTACCCAGGAGGAAGTCAACCGTATTATCGGGCAGCGTATCCGGGAACCGCAGGATAAATATTCTGCATTGCTGGATGATTTATCGGCGGTATTAGGCGTAGACCGCAGCCGGGCGGCAGAGACGGTCAAGCGGCAGCGGTTGGAGGCGGAGGCGCAAAAACAAGGCGTGGAAGATGTGGAGTTGTACGCACAAAATAAGCAACTGGAAGCACAAACGAGAGCCATGCAGGAGCAGCAGTATTACAATCGGCTTGCAAATGACATGGACAGGCAGCGGCAGAAGGCAGGAATCAGCGACGCTCAATATCAAACCATGCTGGATAATCCACAGTTTATCGTCATGGCAAAAAGTCTGTATGACAACCCGACAACGCGGGAGGTTGCACTGCAATCCGCTTATCACGCGCTGTATTTTAACGACATATTAAAAGCGCGGGTATCAGAAGAAAAAGAAAAACTGACAAACAACATCAAAGCCGGACAGGCGCGCGTGCCGGAGGGCGCCATGCAAAAAAGCGCCAATGCGTCCGCCAAAATTGATGTATCCAAATTAACGGACGCACAGTTGGAGGAATACATCACACGTGCACGGTCTGGCGAAACCATTACATTTTAAGGAGTGAACGCACATATGGCAAACATGAATTTAAACACCACACAATCTCCTGGCTTGTCGCCGGAGATGAAAACGTTTTATGACAAAACCTTGCTCAAAGAAGCGCGGCCCAACCTGGTGCATGCGCAGCTGGGGCAAAAACGGAATATTCCCAAAAACGGAGGGAAAACCATTGAATTCCGCGGATACACGGCGCTGCCCAAGACGCTGATTCCGCTGGCGGAAGGCGTAACGCCCAACGGAAGTTCTCTGAACGTGAAAACCATCACGGCGACAGTGGAACAATACGGCGATTACGTGGCATTGTCTGACATGATACTGACAACGGCAATTGACAATAATCTTGTGGAAGCAAACGAATTGCTGGGCGCGCAGTCCGGTGAAACATTAGACCGGTTGACTGCCGAAGTGATTAACAGCGGAACGAATGTCCAGTTTGCAAACGGCAAAACCTCCAGAAGCACGCTGAAAACTGGGGATATTTTGACCGTAGAGGAGATTAAGAAAGCAGTCCGCACGCTGAAACGGTTCAACGTGAAAAAAATCAAAGGGGATTATGTCGGTATTATCCATCCTGATGTATCCTACGATTTGACAAGCGACCCGGCATGGGAAAACGTCAGAACGTACTGCGACCCGAAGGATTTCTATTCCGGCGAAATCGGGCGAATCCACGGCGTACGGTTTGTAGAGACAACGGAAGCCCTGATTTTCTTTGGCGATATTGCAACGGACGTTCCGACGCTGACGGTGGCAAGTGTAGACGGAACCAAAATCTATGTAGAGGAAACGCTTTCTTCCACGCAGGCAACTGCGCTCGCCAGCAAGGCAGTCATCGTGAAAGGAAAGAAACTTACTATCACATCGGCGGCAGCGGGCAGCGATGGAACAGCGGCGCTCACCATGTCAGCGGCAGTACCGGAGGAAATTGTACCCAAGACGACCATTTACGGCGGCAGTGGCGCAGCGGACGGATTGCCGGTTTATTCAACCCTGATTATCGGCGCCAATGCCTATGGCGTGATTGACCTTGCAAACGGCGGTATTCAGACCATTACCAAACAGCTTGGCAGCGGCGGGACAGCCGACCCGCTTGACCAGAGGGCAACAACAGGGTGGAAAGCGGCACATGCGGCAGCGATTTTGTCGCAGGAAGCAATGGTGCGCATTGAATGCGTATCCAGCAACGCTGCAACACCGCCGACCAACTAATGCCTGTGGCCGAAAGGGGGGCTAATTCCAGCCTTTGGCTGTCACACCGCCCCCCTTGTCGGAATCCCCCTAACAGCCGCGTACGCTCGTGTACCCTGCGGGTGCTCGCGGCGTTCCTATCGAAACGCCCGCGGCTGAAAGGAATCCAAAGACGCGGTACACGCCCGCGCTTTGGAAGATATAAAAGAAAAGACGTGTAAATAAATTCTCGTTGTTCATCATTCAAAGAGTCACAGCAGGAGGGGATTTCCCCTCTTGTTTTTGTGTATGAAAATTCGTGCATAGAAACAGAAGGGGAAACGGGGTAAGCATAAAAAAACCGCCCATGCGGACATGGACGGGAGACAATTATCTAAATCTATAGCGGATACCGCTTTGTTTTAAGATAGCGTTTGCGGTGTGCCTTGATTTTATTTTGGTATCAACTGTCACATGACGGTGAGTAATAGGGCTATACCAAATATCATGGTCACCTTTTCCGCGGCGGTGAAAGGTACAATCATTTTGGCTAAGAATTTCACGCACCTTCTTTTCATATTCTGCCATTATAATGCAATCCTTTCATGACGTTCTGATAAAAAGGTCAAGGTAAGAGAAGGACTATCAGAACCATTTAGTGCAAGCAATTCCGGCGCAGTAAAGCGGATACGTTCCAGCAAGGCATCAAAAGAGCCGGATTCCAGAACAAGACCGGGAATGTCATCACTTGTAGCAATCCAGACTTCGGCTTCGTTATCCCAAACAAGATTTATAATATATTCCATAGATAGATACCTCCTTGTATTTATTATATGGTAAATATAAAATTTATACCATTCCCTTTGCAATCATAGTATACCACGGCGGCCGGAAAAAGTCAATGACGTGTCTCGTCATCAGAATATCTTGACAGACAATTTGGAGATATAGCAGGTGGGAGGAAAGCAGTTATGCATGTTGTATGGAAACCGCAGCCGCGGCAAGCGGCATTTTTAAGTCGTTCAGAGGACGAAGTGTTATATGGCGGCGCGGCAGGCGGCGGAAAGTCGGATGCGCTGTTGGCGGAAGCATTGCGGCAGGTAAATATTCCGCATTATCGGGCAATTATTTTCCGAAAAACGTATCCGCAGTGTGCGGAGCTGGTGGACCGCTCCCATCAGCTTTATCCATTCGCTTTTCCCGGCGCAAAATATAACGGGCAATCGCATTGCTGGACGTTTCCCTCGGGGGCAAAAATTTATTTCGGCAGTATGCAGCATACACAGGACCGCATCAACTATCAGGGAAAGCACTATGATTTTATCGGATTTGACGAGCTGACACACTTCAAATGGGAGGAATATTCTTACATGTTTAGCCGCAACCGTCCGGGCGGACCCGGTACGCGCTGTTATATCCGCGCGACTTGTAATCCGGGAGGCATTGGACATGGTTGGGTAAAAGAACGGTTTATTGCGGGAAAGGAACCGATGAAAACCTATACAGAAGAAATTAATGTAAATGGAAAAATCCTAAAGAAAACCAGGACATTTGTTCCATCCACTGTATTCGATAATCAGATTCTGCTGGACAACGACCCAAATTATTTGGCCAGCCTTGCAGCTATGCCGGAAGCCGAGAAAAAAGCGTTGCTCTACGGGGATTGGGACAGCTTTTCCGGTCAGGTGTTCACAGAATTTCGCAACAATGCAGAGGGGTATGTAAACCGCAAATGGACACATGTGATAGAACCGTTTGAGATTCCGAGTTGGTGGCGGCGGTACCGCAGCTTCGACTTTGGATACAGCAAGCCGTTTTCCGTGGGCTGGTGGGCGGTGGACGGCGACGGGCGCGCGTACCGCTATCGGGAGTTGTACGGCTGCACGGAGGAACCGGACACCGGCGTGAAATGGACGGTACCGGAAATGGCACGGCACGTGAAGGAGATAGAGGACACCTATGAAAAGGGCAACACGATTTTCGGTGTGGCAGACCCTGCGATATGGGACGTGCGCTATGGAGAGGAAGCCAGCCCGGCGCAGCAGTTTGAAAAGTACGGCATTTATTTTGACAAGGGGGACAACAGCCGCCTTGCCGGAAAAATGCAAATGCATTACCGGCTGGAGTTTGATGAAAACGGCTTTCCCATGATATATGTATTCAACACTTGCAAGGCATTTATCCGCACGGTGCCGTCGCTCATCTATGACGAAACAAAGACGGAAGACGTGGATACAAAGGGAGAAGACCATGTTTATGACGAGAGCCGCTATTTCCTGATGATGAATCCAATGAAATCCAAAAAAGCAGCAAACAAACGACACAAACCGGTGGGACCATTAGACTTATAAGGAGGGCACGACAATGGCGTATAATGTAAATAATCAGGACGATTTCAATAACTTAAGTCCGCAGGACAAAATTACCTATCTATCGCAGAATCAAAACAGCGATATTTACAAGAATGAATTGAACCGCGTGACCGGAATCCTGGGACAGGATCCCAACAATACCGGTGCACTGGACTGGTATTCCAGGGTACAGGCGGCAAACGCGGGCGTAGGTGCGGACGCAATTAACAACAATACCTATGACCCGTCAAAGTATCAGTATCAAAATCCGGCAAACGGTGTAGGGATTCGCAGCACGATGAATGATGAAACCGGACTGCGAATGGACAACAGCAAAATCGGCTGGCGTGGCGACCCGGGCGGACTGGGCACCGTCACCTATGACGGCAAGGATTTCATGCAGGCAAACAGCCTGAATAATGGCACCAGCTATGCGGCGAATGTAAACGACATTTATAATGCGGCAATAAATTATTACAAAGGCACGCCCAACGAAATTGTGGACACAACAAGCTACCTTGCAAACAGTGGCTTACCGTTCAATGCGGATTACCAAAACGGAAAAGTGTTGATAAACGGCATTGCAGGAACACCGGCATTTGTGATTGATGGAAATTCCTATATGTATAAAGATGAACTTGACCAAATTATCAATCAGGCAATGCAACAGGCGAATCTTCAAAATAATTATGATATTTGGAAAAAGTATGACGATACTTATACGCCAACGATTGACGCACTGTTGGATAAAATTGTAAACCGGGACGCATTTAACTATGACCCGGAAAGTGATGTGGTATATCAGGCTTATCGCGACCAATATAACCGGGAAGGGGACAAAGCCTTGCGGGATACTATGGGCAGCATGGCGGGGCTGACGGGCGGATTTATCAACTCGGCAGCAGTCACGGCGGGCGCTCAGGCAGAACAGCAGTGGAAGGACGCCTTGATGGACCGCATACCGGAGCTGGCACAGATAGCGTATGGGCGATATGTAGATGACTACAACATGAACCGCAATGCGCTTTCCGACGTGCAGAATCAGTACACACAAGCATTCAACCGTGAATACGGCGTAAACCGTGATACCTATAGCGATATTCAAAATAATAACGCGCTGGAAGAAGCACGCAGAGATAAAATCTATGACCGGAACTGGCAGGAAAGAGTCTATAACGATGAGCAGGCGTGGAAACAAAAGCAATGGGACAGAGACGAAAGCCGATACCAGGACGAGCAAAATTACAACTGGACAGTGTTTGATGACCAAAGAAACTTGAACTGGGCGGACTTTACCAGACAAAATATCCAGTATGATCAATTGCGTGTCGATAACGCTTTGACCAACGCGCAGCGGCGCGGATATTTTACGGAAGAAGAAGCTGCATTGCTGAATGTACCGGTCAATGCCGACCCGTGGCTCTATGATAAAACAACGCTGCAAATCCAAAACGACGCGCAGCTGGATTACCTCAAAAAATCGCTTGCCGCGCAGAATGCGTACAGCGGTTCCTCCGGCACCTCAAGCAGCGTATCGTCCAAAAAAAAAGTAATCGACGGCAAACCGCCCGAAGAGGGCAGCGAAATCAGTGCACAGGCACAGCAGCTGCATGACGAAGTTGACGCGTATTTAAGAAGTGAATTCGGCATGGGGATTAATG
>CBCTHD010000050.1:0-9826 GCA_965146615.1 uncultured Clostridia bacterium | reverse complement strand
GCCAGTGCCGCAGACTGCGCCGCACCAATATCCTGCTGAAAATCATAGGAAAGTTTTCCGCTGTAGCTGCCGGAATGGGCTTGTTCCGCAGATGTTTCATAAGAGCAAATAACATTTTCGGGGTAGGGGAGTGCATAGCCATTGGGCGTTTCAAAAGAATCGGTATATTTGCTTTCCGGATCAATGGAAGAGGTTCCCATGGTATTGACATACAGTTGAGCGGATGCGGAACCAACGGAAAGGGTGGCAGTTGCAATACCGCTGCCGATGCCACGTACGCCGTCCCACTCCAATGCAATAATATCGTTGGGGCAATCTAAAACAGCATCTGACGGGTTAATAGGCGCGCTATAGCCATCTGCGCTGTAGCCTGTAATCGCTAACGAATACACTTCTGAGGAAGTGATGTTGATATAGTTCGGGGAAAGTACAATATGCGCGGGACCTTCTAAAATATGTAGCGTCATAGAAGCCGTTTTTCCCTGATATTCTGCCGTGATGGTAGCGACGCCGGCTTCTTCCGGATAGAATATGCTGCCTTCCAATCGTCCTTTGACACCGGAGAAGGAAAAAGTCGCTTGCGACTGGTCAACGTCCATATCATAGCCTACCTCATCCTTTGCCAAAACATTAATGCCGACGCGGGTACCTACGAACATATTATCTTGATACGCCGTGACAGAAATGGTGTCCAGCACACCGCGCTTGGCAGTGGACAAAATCGCCGCTGCATTGGAAACCGAACGGTAGGGATATTGACTGGGATTGTTCACGATCGTAGAAGAATCCGTGCCATCAAATTTGACTGCAAGTTGAGTGGAACCGCCGCCGTCCAAATTCAAAGCGTTGAAAAGTCCCAAATCCAAACAGAACTGCGCGAGTTCATCAAGCGTCATACCAATGCTATCCCCGGCGCCGCGTCCGTCCACCGCGATGAAATAGACCTGGGTGCCGGTACTGTCGAAGCCGATTGCACTGCGGGGATGACGACCGGGACTGTTGAGTGTGAAAGCGGTGCGCACACCGTTTTTTACCAGCATAGTGCTGCCGCCGATCGCTACATCCATGTCATTGTTGGGTCCAATCACCACTTCGCAGCTGATTGTATCCCCAACCTGCAAATTGGTGGTAAAAAAGCTCGTCTGCGCCATGTCGGCATAGATGACATACCCATTTTGAGGAATGTCTACCGGGGGCTGATCGATACGAATATCGGTGACGACGTCATTTTCCACCACCACCTCCACCTTGGTGCCGCTTGCGCCCAGCGACTGTTGCCCCCAAGCGGGCGTATAAACGGTGGTACCATCCAGGACGTTATATTTGTTCACATGCTGTGCATACTCATACGTACCGTCCGGCGCGGTGATTTCGATATAATGCGTGAACTGCTCTAATAAGACGTTACCTACCACGTCCAACCCGATAGAAGCAAATTCCGCGTCAAGGGGCGGGGTGGAGATCGTTTCGCCGTCCACTGCGTTATATCCCACACTGCTGCCCTTTCCACCGCCTTTGGAATCAAAAAAATCCGAGTTGATAGCGGCGATAGCGCCGTAGGCATTTGCCATGTCCGGGACACTTTGCAGTGTTCCGGCGCCTGTCGTGGGATAGAGCATGGATAGCTTGATTTTTGGATTGGTCAAATCCGCCTGCACAATATGTACGTTTTGCCAGCCATCTGAGGTCATACGTTTGAGTTCGATCAATTCCACGCCGGACGATACGGTTTGACGCGTCTCTGTTTGGCTGATCACCTCAGCGGCGCCAACGGGGATTGCAAATAAAACAAGTAGCATACAAATAGAAAGTAACAGGGGTAATTTTTTCATGAAAGAACTCCTTTCGTAATATGCCGATATGCCATCGGTCGTTCATCTCTTTTATGTCCTATGACACGTTAGACGTTTGTGTCAAAGAATTTGTTCGGGTTTTACATAAATAACCGCGAATTGGTAAATATATACCTGTTAGAGTCCGCAAGGAATACTATCTTTTATTGTACAATATTTTGCAGAAGATTGTCAATAGAAATATCATGTACTTTCGATGAAACGGAAGCGGAGGGAAGAATTTTTTATGCTGATTAGTTTTGCCAGAACAATTATTTTATATTTGCTGGTGATTGTCGCCATGCGGATCATGGGAAAACGGCAGATTGGGCAATTACAGCCGTCTGAATTTGTCATTGCCATGATGTTGGCAGAGTTGGCAACAATTCCCATGCAGGACGTCAACATTCCGCTCATATACGGTATTTTACCAATTTTGACACTGATTTCCATTGAAATTCTTATATCAGTTGCCGTCCTTAAAAGCGCCAAAGCGCGCCGCCTGTTTGAAGGAAAAGCGTGCATTTTAGTCAAAGACGGCGAGTTTGACATTGAAGCCTTGCGAAAATTGCGTTATAACATTGACGATGTAATGGAAGAATTGCGCTCGGGCGGATATACGGATATTCGCGAAGTGGCGTACGTCATTTTAGAAACAAGTGGTATTGTGAGTATTATTCCGAAAAGCTCCCAGCGGCCGCCGACAGCAGAGGAACTGAATGTCAAAGTAGAGAAATGCTGCCTACCGCAAACTGTCATTAAAGACCGGCATTTGCATCAAGAAGGGTTGGAGAAACTCAATATCAAAAAAGAGGAACTGCTGCAATTATTGCATAAAAATCAGATACAAAAGGTGGAAGATGTGTTTTTCGCCACTTTGGATGAAAATAAAAATTTATATTATCAGCTTTACCGGCAGCGGGGAAAGGTAGGATAAACAAATGAAACGGACTTGGATTGCTGTGCTTTTTCTTGCCGCTGTGATTGTGGCGGGTGTAATTTGGTGCGGATTCATTAACGAGAAAGTAGAAGAATTGCGTATGGACGTCCAACAAGTACTGCAAATTATGGACAGCAGGCCGGAGCAGGCACAGGAAGGTTTGGAAAAAATCAATGAGGCGTGGGAGAGGGCGGAGAAAACACTGGATTATATCGTCATGCATGACCACATTGATGAAGCGAAGACAGCACTGGCAAAATGCAGACAATATTACGCGCAGCAGGAATATAAAATGGCGCAGACGGAGCTATTCTTATTTTCCGATATTTTAGAGGAAATGGCGGATAAAGAGAACCCTAAAATAGAAAATATTTTTTAATACTTGCAAAATAGAAAAATCTGTGGTAAAATAATAAATATCTTTCATAAACTATGAATTGGATAGTATGAAAAGCTGTGAAGAGGAAGAGTAGGGGCCGGAACGGCCGGAAAGAGAGAGGAAATCATCTGCTGGAAGTTTCCTTGCGGTCTGCGGCAAACACGAAGTTCACCTCGGAGCTCCAATACAGAAAGGCTGAAAAGCCGAATAAGTTGCGGCGTAGGCGGGCGTTATCCGCAGAAAAGTGTCCATGTGAAACCACATGGAAATTTGGGTGGTACCACGGATTGTGTGAAATGATACACATTCGTCCCTTGGGCGGGCGAATGTGTTTTTTTTATGCGGAAAGGTGTGAAATCATGATGAAAGACATGCTGGAAAAAATCAGCAAACAAGCACAGGAGGAAATTGCGGCGATGACCGCTAAAAGCGGGGATTTAAAAGCGGAGTTTGAACAGGTGCGCGTCAAGTACCTCGGCAAAAAGGGAGAGCTTACTGGCGTACTCCGTCAGATGGGGAAGTTGTCTCCGGAAGAGCGCCCGGTAATTGGCGAGCTTGCAAATGAAGTGCGTGCAGACATTGAAAAAAAATTAGCGGACGCAAAAGTTAAAATTGAGGAATTGAAGCTGCAACAGCAGCTTAAAAATGAAGTGCTGGACGTTACTATGCCGGGCAAGGACTTTTCTGCCGGCAGCTTGCACCCGCTCACGCAGGTGTTAAATGAAATCAAGGATATTTTCATTGGTCTGGGTTTTGAAGTGGCAGCAGGACCGGAAGTGGAACTGGATTATTATAATTTTGAAGCGTTGAACATTCCCAAGGACCATCCGGCGCGTGATACGCAGGATACTTTTTATGTGTCGGATAACGTGGTGCTTCGTACGCAGACTTCGCCGGTACAAATCCGCGTGATGGAACAAAAGAAACCACCCATTCGCATTATTGCGCCGGGGCGGGTATACCGCAGCGATGCGGTGGACGCGACACATTCGCCGGTTTTCCATCAGATTGAAGGGCTGGTCGTAGACCGCGGCGTTACCATGGCAGATTTGAAAGGAACACTGGAAACGGTGGCAAAACAGCTGTATGGTGAAGATGCCCGTATTCGGTTTCGTCCGCACCATTTTCCCTTTACGGAACCATCGGCGGAAGTGGACGTTTCCTGTTTTGCCTGCGGTGGCGAGGGGTGCCGTTTATGCAAAGGGGAAGGATGGATTGAAATTCTGGGTGCCGGTATGGTACATCCGCAGGTGCTGCGCAATTGTGATATTGATCCGGAGGAATACAGCGGGTTTGCGTTTGGATTAGGATTGGAACGTATTGTTATGCGGCGGTTTGACATTCAGGACATCCGCATGTTCTTTGAAAACGATATGCGTTTCCTGAAACAGTTCTAATAAAAAAAGCGGCGGTAAGACCTGCGCCGCGCGGAGGAAAGCAGGTTAGAAAGGTTGAGGTGGTAAATATGAAATTACCCTGGAGTTGGATTGAGGAGTTTGTTGATATAACAGATGTGACGCCGGAGGAATATGCACATGCATTAACCATGTCGGGGTCTATGGTGGAAGGCATTGAAAATGCCGGAAGTGAAATCAAAAACGTCGTGGTGGGAAAAATCGAGCAGATTGAACGCCATCCCGACGCCGATAAATTGGTGGTGTGCCAGGTAAATGTGGGCAGCGAAACCATTCAAATCGTGACGGGCGCACCCAATGTCAAAGAGGGGCAGCTGGTACCGGTGGCATTGCATAAATCTACGCTGCCGGGCGGCGTAAAAATTACAAAGGGAAAATTGCGCGGCGTGCTGTCCATGGGAATGATGTGTTCTCATGAAGAACTGGGTATGGCGCTAGACGATTATGCAGGTGCGTGTGAAGACGGTATTTTGATTTTGCAGGAGGATATTCAGCCGGGAACCGATATTCGTGAGGCGTTGAATCTGAATGAAAATGTGATTGATTTTGATATTACGTCCAACCGTGCGGATTGTTTCAGCGTGATCGGCATTGCGCGCGAAACGGCGGCAACATTCGATAAACCGCTGAAGCTGCATCAGCCGGAGGTGAAAGGCGGCGCCGGAGATGTGAACGCCTTGGCAAAGGTGGACGTTTTGGATACGGAAGCCTGCCCGCGTTATGCGGCGCGCGTGGTGAAAAATGTGAAAATTGCGCCTTCCCCCAAATGGTTGCAGGACCGGCTGAAAAACAGCGGTATCCGTGCGATTAATAACATTGTAGACATTACCAATTATATTTTGCTGGAATATGGTCAGCCGATGCATGCGTTTGATTTGGACCGTGTGGCGGGACGTCACATCACGGTGCGTCGCGCCAAAGACGGAGAGGAAATGGTGACGCTGGACGGCGCGGAGCATACGCTGGACAGCGAGGTGCTGGTCATCAGCGATGAGGAAAAAGCGGTTGCGCTGGCGGGTGTGATGGGCGGCGAAAACTCGGAGATTACCGACGACGCTGTGACAGTGCTGTTTGAATGCGCCAACTTTGAACCGACACGCGTGCGCCGCAGCGCGAAAAAAGCAGGGCTGCGGACAGAATCTTCCTCCCGCTATGAAAAAGGGCTGGACCCGGAAATGATTCCGGACGCGCTCAACCGCGCTTGCGAGTTGGTGGAACTGTTGGGCGCGGGCGAGGTGTGCGACGGTATGATTGACGTCAATCATGCAAAGGATACCCGTGAGTCGATTCCGTTTATACCGGAGTAAATGAATCGCTTCCTGGGAACGCAAATCAGCGGCACCTTTATGATAGAAGCGCTGGAAAAGCTGGGCTTTACCGTGGACGGGGATACCTGTCTGGCGCCGACATACCGCGTTGACGTCAAGGAAATGGCGGATGTGGCGGAAGAAGTTGTGCGCATGTATGGATATGACAAACTGCCGACGACGCCACTGCGCGGGGAAGCCACGATGGGCGGACAGAGCGAGACGGAAAATAAAAAAGACCAGATCAAAGCGATGCTCTGCGGCATGGGTCTGTATGAGGTTTATACCTATACCTTTACGACGCCCAAAATGTTTGATTTGTTGAACGTACCGCAGGACAGCAGCCTGCGTAACGTTGTGCGTATTACAAATCCGCTGGGCGAAGATACATCGGTCATGCGCACTACCACCATTGGCGCGATGATTGATACAGTGGCGCGCAATTTGAATTTGCGCAACGACCAGGCCAGCCTGTTTGAAATCGGCAAGGTGTATTTGCCGCAGGACGGCGCGGAATTGCCGGAGGAACGGGATAAGATTACACTGGCGTTCTATGGCGGCGGCTGTGATTTTTACACACTCAAAGGCGCGGTGGAAGCGATGCTCGCCGGATTGGGGACACAGGATACCGTCTATACGGCATGTGCAGACAATCCGATGTTTCACCCGGGGCGCTGCGCGCAGGTGACAATCGGTGGGAAAAATTGCGGCGTATTGGGTGAAATTCATCCGTCTGTGGCCCGCAATTATGGGCAGAAAGCGCGGATTTATATTGCTGAACTGGATTTGGCGGACGTATTGTCGCAGGCAAATGGGGAGAAGCAGTTTAAACCGCTGCCCAAATATCCGGCGGTGACGAGAGATATTGCCGTGCTGGTAGATAGAACCGTGCCGGTCTATGAACTCGAAACAGTAATTCGGCAAGCAGCCGGAGAGGTTCTGGAACAGATCAAGCTGTTTGACGTCTATCAAGGCGAACAGGTGCCGGAGGGTAAAAAGAGCGTAGCATATGCATTGGTGATGCGCAGCCATGAAGGAACGTTGGAAGAAGAAACAATCAATGATATTATGCAACGGACGGTTGAAGCGCTGGACAAAACATGCGGTGCGAAGTTGAGATAAAACCGTAGTGCATAACAGAAGGCGGAGCGCAGCGACGTTCTGCCTTTTGTGCGTTTCAGTTACAGAAGAAAGGGGCGGCGAACTATGCGGCGGGTGTTGTTATGGAATGTACTTCTATTCTTGCTTGGCATCCTTGCCGCTGTTTATATTTCAGCGGATTGGTTGATTTGCTTTTTCTGGATTTCGCTGGTAGTGCTGGTCAAAGGGCTGTTCGGCCGCGAACGGCATTTTCTTTTGCTGCTTTGCATGTGTTTGTCATTTCTGGCAGGCGGGCTGGGAGTTGAGTGGATTTCCGTCCGGCAGACGGAATTTTTGGAACAATATCAGGATAATTACGTCTATATATATGGAAAAGTGGTGAACGATCCCGACGTCAATGAAGACAATACCAAGCTCACGGTCAAATGCAGCTATGTAGAGCTGGACGGCGAAAAGTATGGAACCGGCGAAAAGGTTTTGGTGTCGGTATCGGACGGAGAAAAACAATGGCGTTACGGCGATATCGTGTCGGTGGAAGGCGTTGTGTATCAACCAATAGGGCAGATGAATGACAAAGGATTTTCCTATGCAAGTTACTTAAGGGCGCACGGTGTTGCGGCGACCATGTACTGCGAGGAAGAGCAAGTGCGGGTTTACCGGAATGAGGCGGGCTGGCCTTGGAAAATAAAAAATTTTGTGCTTGGAAAAATCGATCAATTTGTACCGGGAGACGCGGGCGCGCTGCTCAAAGGGATTACGCTCGGAGATAAGTCCTCTTTTACACCAGAAATGAAAACGATGTTTGCGCGAGCGGGTATTTCCCATATCGTTGTTGTATCAGGTATGCATATGAGTATTCTGATGCTGTTTGTCATGTATGTTTGCAAACGGTTGAGACTGAAAAAATGGGCACGCGCGATAGCGGCAACCGTTGTGGTTTTCTTTTTTATGTGCATGGTAGGCTTCACGCCGTCGGTACTGCGGGCAGGTATCACCTGTATTGTTGCCATGCTGGCAATTTTGCTGCGGCGCAAAAAAGATTTTCTCACCACGATGGCAGTGGCAGCGGCAGCGGTAACGCTTCTCAATCCGTATTCGCTGTTTGACGTCAGTTTTCAATTATCGTTCGCGGCGACGCTGGGTATTGTCTATTTGGCAAATCCAATCAAGAAGCTGATAGATTTTCTGCCTGATATGCTAGCGGAGATTATTGCCATGAGCGTTGCGGCAAATATTGCAACGCTGCCTATCGTGGTGTGGTATTTCAGCGATGTTTCTGTCATTGCAGTGTTGACCAATGTGATTGTTGTGCCGTTTGTGAATATCTTATTTATCGGAACCTTTTTCATGGCAGCGCTTGGCGGCATTTTTCCGCCGATAGGCAATGTGCTGGGATTTTTGTTGGGGACGCTGGCAAATATGATTTTGTATCTGGTAGAGCAGCTTGCTGCGCTGCCTTATGCGACCATATCTCTGCCGCAGCCACCCATGATAGTAAACGTGTATTATTATGCTATAGTTTTTGCAATTTGGATGCTCACGGAGCGCAGGCGGGTGACGGAGATGAAGTTGTTGCTGTGCTGCACAATTGCATTGATGGTTTCATTTTGTCTGGTGCAGTACTGGACAGCAGATACAGTCCGGCTGGAATTTATCAATGTCGGGCAGGGCGACAGCTGTATGGTGCGTATGCCCAACCGGCACTATATCTTAATTGACACAGGCGAAAAAGGAAATGGATCCACCAATAATGTGGTGGATTATTTGAAAAAGCGCGGTATTTATACGCTGGATTGTATTTATATTTCTCATGCGGACAGCGACCACAGCGGCGGGCTGGAAGAGGTATTAAACAGCGTCAAAGTGAAAAAGGTTGCTGTGCCTCAAATGAATATTCGCAGCGAAGATATGGAAGAACTCATTCAAATGGTAACACAAAAAGGCGTGCCGGTGGAGATGGTGTCGGCAGGCGACTACTACCAAGTGGAGAACATGGAAATCCGGGCGCTTTGGCCTGTGCCTGTCAGCGGAAGCAATTTAGCGACAGACAATAATTTGTCGATGGTGCTCAAAATTTCCTACCAAGGAAATGTAGCGCTGTTTATGGGCGACATGGGAGGAGAAGCGGAAGAGATGCTGGTACATAGTGGGACGGAGTTACGGTGCAATATTTTAAAAGTGTCGCATCATGGCAGTAAAACGGCGACCGGCGATGCAATGTTGGACGTGGCGGCGCCGCAGTATAGCATGATCAGCGTTGGAAAAAATTCTTATGGACACCCTGACCCGGATGTAATGAGCCGGTTGGAAAACCACAAAAGCGAAATATTGCGTACAGATATTCTAGGGAATATTGTGTTCAGCCTAAACCGCAGCGGACGGCTGGCGTTGGAGAGCAGGTGAGACAGTGAAAAAAGAGCTGGATTTGTTAAAAAAGCAACTGAAAACAGGTGATATAAACCATGTTTACGTATTCACGGGGGAGGAAACCTATTTAAAAGATTCTTATCTTCGCCAGTTTGTGCGTGTGTTTGAAAAACAGGGCATGGAGGAATTTAACATTATCAAATTGGATAAAGATTCTTTTTCGGCGGAAACCTTGCTGGAAGCGGTTGAATCCTATCCTGTTATGGCGGAAAACAAACTGGTCATTGTGTCGGAAACAGGATTGTTTGAAAAAGCATCGGAGGAAATAAAAAAGCTGGTGCAGAATATTCTGGCGGACGTTCCACCCTACTTGACGCTCATTTTTGATGAACGCAAATGCGATGGAAAACTTGCCAGCGTCAAGCAGCTTAAAAAAGAAGCGGTTTATGTGGAGTTTTCTTACCTTCAGGTGCCGGATTTATGTA
>CBCTHD010000049.1:0-9830 GCA_965146615.1 uncultured Clostridia bacterium | reverse complement strand
GTACTTTTTAAAATAGGCCCCGCGTTCCTCAAAATTTTTGAAAAATCCGTAGCTGGCGGCAGCGGGCGACAGCAGACAAACAGCGCCCGGCTTCGTCAGACGTTTTGCCTGGGCGACTGCGTCCTGTAAATCCGCCGCGCAGACCAGCGTTTTATCCGCAAACGCCTGTGCACGGGTCTGTACAATCGTTTGATACATCGTATGCCCCGTCTTGGGCAAAAAAATCAAATTGTCAAGCGGATAATCCGCCAAAAAATCCAACAGCGGTTCAAACGGGACGCCCCGGTCCATGCCGCCCAAAATCAGCGTTCCCACGTCGCGAAGCGCTTCCAGCGCCTGAATCGCGGTCTCCGGAATGGTGGAAATGGAATCGTCATAGTAGCGTACGCCATCCTTTTCCCCTAAAAATTCCAGCCGGTGCGGTAGAGATTGATAGGACTGTACCGCCTGCAAAAACCGGTCCTCCGGCACGTTCAATGCGCGCGCCGCCACGTATGCCGCGGCAACATTATAGACGTTGTGCCGCCCCACCAAATGGGGCAGCCCCTGCGAAAAATCCAGCACTTTATCCGCCGTACGAATTTGGTTGTTTTCCGTCACATAAACGTCAGCGGCAGCGTCCTCAAACGAGACGGCGCACACACGCGCCCGGCACGCGCCCGCCTCCGGCACGTCGCGCAGGTTGCACACCAGCAAATCTCCCGGCTGCTGGTGGCGGTAAATGTTTTGTTTTGCCGCCACATACTTTTCATAGGTTCCGTAGTGGTCCAAATGCTCGGGAAACACATTCAGCAGCACGGCGATGTGCGGCGAAACGTTTGTATATTCTAATTGGTGGCAGGACAGCTCATATACAACGCGGGTATCCGGTCCCACCCGGTCCGCCATGTCCAGCGCGGGTATGCCGATGTTGCCAATCAGCATACAGTCCTGCCCGCTGCTCTGCAAAATGTGGTACAGCACGGAAGCGGTGGTACTTTTGCCCTTTGTCCCCGTGATACCGACCGTCTGTGCGCCAAAGCGGCGCATAAATTGCTCGGTTTGGGAGGTGATTTTGGACAGCGTTTGCGCGTCCTGCTGCTCCAGGACAATGCCGGGACTTTTGAACACCACGTCATACGACGCAATTGCGGACTGGTAACCGTCGCCGCATATCAGCTCCACCTGCGCGTCCTCTACGGTTACTGGATTTTGGTCCGCTATGCCCAGCTTCGCCCAGCCCCCCACCTTTTGCAGATACGCATAGGTGGAGCGGCCCTCCTTGCCGAATCCCAAAATCAATACGTTTTTCTCTTTCACCAACCGGCGAATTTGCTCTATCACAAGGCGTCTCCTCCCTGTTTCATGGATTCCAGCGCATCCTTTAGCAGCGCTTCATACTGCGGGGGCAGCAGATTTGTCGTGTCGTAATAGGACGGGAACGGGTTTTCCCTGCCCGCTGTCCCGGCATATGCCGCCGTCGTCCGGTAATATGCCAGCAGCCGCGGCAGCGGCGTGCCCGCGCGCTCCATACGCCGTATGGTTTCGCACAGGGCGAAATTGACTTCCTCCCGCTCGCCCACACATTCAAACGGTTTTTCCGGCAAAATCCCCGTCAGCTTTTCAAAGGTTTCCTGTAGTGTTTCGTCTTCCAGCAAATTGGCGCCGAAAATATCCACCAGCTGCGCGGGGGTCAAAAACGGCGACAGAATGATATACACAAACAGGCATTTGGGGCAGTGTGCGCACCAAATATTTTGCTTGCTGCCCGCGTTACAGCTTTTGAACACGTGGTGATACTGCGAATAGCGGGAAAACAGTCCCGCGATTTGATATTCACTCAGGGGGCGCAGCAGGCTGAAATAATAGACGCCGGTGCGCAACCATTTTTTTTCGTAGGTGTGAAAATCCTGTTCAAAGGCGAAACTTTTGGAATACTGATGGTTGACGCTGCTGCCCGCCACCGTGCTTTCGTTGGCGCTGGATTCATTGGACAGCGCGACATAGCGGATACGGTGGATATATGCCGTCAGAACTGCGGAAAACGCCACAATGGCGGAAAAGGGCGTGTGCCCGTTGAGATACCCCGCGCGGTTGAGTTCCAGCATACGCGCATCCAGTGTCCGGCGGACCGTGATGACGCGCTCCGGCGGATACCCCGCCGCGCTTGCTGTCTCGTCCGTTGCGCCGCGCGGATTGATGATGTAGCAATAATTGTTTGCCCGGAAGGGTTTGAGCACTTCCAGCGACACCGCGGAATCCTTCCCCCCGCCGATGGGCACCAGCGTGCCGGAGAAATTCGCTTGCGGCTGTGCGGGCAACGGAAGTGCGGGACCGGTCGCGGCAATTTCCATGAAATCCTGCGGGTCGCTCTCAATTCCATTGACATAGAAAAATTCGCCCAGTCCACCGAAATACAGCCGTTTCCACCAGGCAATCTGCGGTTCCTCCAACGCGCCCGCCAGCACTTCCACGCGCGGGCTGCACGTAATTTTCCAATAGCTCACCAGCTCCACCATGCCGAGCTGAAACACCAGATTGCGAAACACCGCGTCCCTTTGTACGTCGATGGGATGCGCCGCGTTTTTTCCAAACACCCAGCGCGGATGAAACGCTGCCAGCGTGGGGATTTCAAAATCATAAGTCAGTTCATAGGCAGAATCCGTTTCCGCTATGTGGTACCCCACATAGCGAAACAGGGGATATTGTTCTCTCAGCCGGTCATATTGATGCATGCTCGCTGTTGCTCCTTCCTATCGCAAATCATATCGCTGTGCGCAAAATCCTGTCAATAGGCTGCACCGAATGGGTGGGGTCTATACAACAGAAAGGTATTTCACGCGGCAGTCCATATTTTTTTACATACTACTCCATATTATTTATGATACTACACAATCCGGTTTCTGTCAATCGCGGACAAGTTTTTTTCTTTCATGAAAATTCGCTGTTGACATTTATTTATAAAGAAGTTATAATAGATTCAGGTGTTATATTCTTGTTTGAGAAGTTGCTTGTCGGGAGACAGCAAGCAACGCTCACGTGCGCAAAAGGCATTTCGCCTTAGCGTCCAAAAGACGCAGGGCGGTGCGGCGCACATCGGGGGATGCCCCAAAGCAGAAACAAAAAAATAGATGAAAGAAAGGATGAGGACAGATATGAAGAAAAGATTAGGTTCCTTGTTTTTGGCGCTGTCTATGATGCTAATGGCAGTACCGGGACTGGGGAGCATTTCAGTAGCGGCGGAGGACACGCAGGTCTATTATTTAGACGCAGCAGAAGTTTTTGATTATGTGGCTACAACGGAATATGCGACATCGAATCAATACAAACCTGTAAACGATGAATATGGCGTGTATGTTAACCAAGATTATGCGTGGGCAAGCAACTGTGTCTTAATCGCAACCACGAATAGTGCGGCGACACAGGGCAAAAAAATGATTGCGTGGCAGGCGAGAAGCGCGAAAACTGAAAATTTGACAGAGACTGGGTATATTGACTTTACAACGGAAGCCTATCCGGCGACCGAAGCCATGACCGACGGCGTTTATACCTTGGATATTGAGTTTGCATCGTTGTTTAAAACAGCGAGCAACGGCTCGAAAAACCAATTCCGTCTGCGTGGCACAAAGCCGGTTGAAGATGCAGAGGAAGCTACGTCGGCTGAATTTGCAACGATTGATATTGATGCGGACGGAACCGTTTCTCTGCTTAATGCGGATGGAACAAAAGCGGGCAGCAGCGTGACGGCGTCCATGATTGGTACAATCGGTTTTGGGTATTTGCAGCTCAATGTGGATATGACGAACAAAACGGTGAGTGCATGGGCAAAAGCATATGATACCGCAGATGAAGTGGACAGTGTAGTCCTTGGCGGAGAAACAACGAGTCTGCCGGGAATCGCAGACTGCACCTACCTGGGTACAGTAGATTTTTATGATGCAGAGGTTGCTCAATTGACACAGGTTGCTGTTTTCCAACAATGCAAAGAGCAAGATCAGCGCTTGGCCGTGACGGAAGTGGCGGCAAACAAAATCGACGACGCAACGGCTGGTGCAGATGTAACTGTTGACCAAGCGGATGCAGATGCTGCCGTTAGCGTACAGGCAACCTTGGGACGTCACAGTCTGGTTGCTCTGCTGCTCGACGGCGAAGCAATTACGGACTACACGGTAGCAGATGGTACATACACACTTGGCAGCACCACGGTAGCTGCACTGGAGATTGGCGCACATACGCTGACCTTTGACGTGGACAGCGGCGCAGATCCGGAAGTGACGATCAATGTGATTAACTCCGATTTTGTAGACGCTTCCATTGACAAAACGACAGCAAGCTATGATAAATACAGCGAAGCGGAAACCGGACACGAAGCCGTTGTAGTAACCCTGACGCCGGGAGACTATACACTCAAAGCAGTGAAAAACGGCGAAACGGTGCTGACAGAAGGCACAGACTACACGGTAGAAGAAGTTGTAGTGGAAGACGCAGAAGAAGGCACTGGTACTGAAGAAGGTAACGCAGAAGAAGGCGATGGCGAAGAGACACAACAAGCCGCATACACTGTTACCATTTCGACAGATTACCTGGATACGCTGGAAGTGGGCGAAAACACGCTGACCTTTGAAATGAATGGCGGCGCTAACCCGACACTTGTCATCACCGTATCGGACAGCACACCGGAAGCGGTAGAGTATACCGTAACTGTCACGGCGGGCACTGGTGGTACAGCGAGACTTACCACATCCAAGACCTCCTATCTGCCGGGCGAAAGAGTTATCGTAAGTGCAACGGCTTCCAGCGGCTATACCTTTAGTTCCTGGACCTCTTCTGATGTTACGATTACCACAAGCGGAACCACCGGAACCTTTACCATGCCGGAAAAGAATGTTACAGTCCGCGCGAACTTCGTTCAAAGTTCTGACAACAACTCAACAAGCGGCGGAAGACGTCCTTCTTCCTCTAACAGCAGTACGGCTGTCGTGGTGGTAGGCGATGAAACCAGCGAAGATATTTTCGTACCGCCGACAATTGACTATGCGAGCAGCAACTATTTTAACGACGTGGCAACCTATAACACTTGGGCATATGGATATATTGAACATCTGGCAGCGGCGGGTATCATTTCCGGCGATTCGAGCGGCAGCTTCAATCCGGGCAATGCAATTACCCGTGAAGAATTCCTGAAGATGCTGATGGGCGCATTGGAAATTAATGCCACAGTAACCACGGGCAGCGGTTATAGTGATGTAAACAGCAGCGACTGGTATGCACCGTATGTATATACAGCAACCAGCATGGGTCTGGTCAATGGTATGGGAGACGGTACCTTTGGCGTTGGACGGACCATCACCCGCCAGGACATGGCAGTTATGGCGTCACGTGCATTGTCAGCTGTAGGCAAATCTCTGCCGCAGACCGAAACAGTTGCGTTGTCCGACTTAAATCAAATATCTGACTATGCACTCTCCAGCGTGCAGCAGCTGGCAGCGGCAGGTGTGATTTGCGGCGATGAACATGCAGCATACCGTCCGGCAGACAGCGCAAAACGCGAAGATGCAGCAAAAATCATTTATATCCTTTGGAAGATATAACATAAAATAGACTCTGCAAGGGGCTGCTTCACAAAAGTGAAGCGGCCCTTATTTTTTTAGGTTTCTTGTTGTTTTCCCGGAAAATGCTGTGCAGCGGCTTGATTCCTTTTCTGGCGCCTACACTGCTCCGGTAGGTGAAAATGAACGCATTTTCCAGGGGATTTGCTATTTGTAGCTGCCCAATTGAGCATATTGTATCACGGTTTGTACATTTTGTCTCTTTCTTTTTGTGTAAAATTGAAGTATAGTAAAAACGAATCATCGTTTTGCAGGAGAGCAGGCACAAACGTATCCCGGGAAGGCAAAGCCGGGAAAATCCATAAAAGAAAGGAAGATTTGGATGAAAAAGAGAGTCGTTTCCTTATGTCTGGCGCTGTCCATGTTGCTCATGGCAATGCCGGGGTTGGGAGGCATCACCGCGGCGGCGGATTCCGAACGCATTTGGGGGATTGATGCTGCAACAATATATGCGGGGTATTTTAGCGAACATGTAGAGAATGATAAAGTAGAAAATACATATGCAGCGCAATACGGAATTACGACGAATAATGCGTATTGTTATAATACCAACTCCTTGATCGAAAAGTCGGCTATGACGCTGCAAAAGGAAGCCGTTACGTTTAATGTAAAGCCAGGTATGAATACGATGGTCACGGCGGGCGCATTTGAATTTACAAAAGCGGATGCGCCGAACGGCACCGCGCCGGCAGCCATGAACAGCGGCATCTATGAGATTGATGTTGATTTTGCCAACTACTTCAACACCGCGGGCAATCAAGCACAGTATGTGCTGACAGGAAAAGCGGGCGAAGCAACGGTGGATTTGGCGGCTGTGAATTTTGACTATGACAGTAAGACTGTCAGTCTGGCAGCCGCTGACGGAACGAAAACGGGCACATCATTTGTTATGACGATGAATGCTGCGACGGCGTCGCCCGGATATTTGCGGCTCAACGTAGATATGGAGAATCACACGGTGAGCGCCTATGTTGCCGCGTATGCAGATGCGGCAAGTATTGGCACGGCGCCGGAGTTGGGTGATTGTACCTCTTTGGGCACGGTGTCGTTTGACAGTGCGGTCACGCAATTGACGACAATGGACGTGCGGGCCATTAACAAGGCTAGCGGAGTATATAACTGTAATATAAACTCTGTCTACAGCTTGCAAGTCAGCAAAGTAAAAGCGGATGAACCGGTTGACCCGCCCAAGTATGAAACGCAGATATGGAAGCTCAATGCAACAGAGTCGGCTGCGGAATATGATGTGTACCGGAAGGCACGTGCAGATGAGACCAATAATGGAACGCTTGGAAACTGGCAAGGACCCTTCATGACATTTTATGGGTTTAGCTTTGTTGAGCAACATCTTTACAGTGCGGCTAACACATTTAACAATGCCACAACAAGCAGTAAGATGCTCACATGGCACACGAGGGATAAGGGAAGCAACAATTGCGATCTCACTTCGTTGACACAGACCGGAAATATGAATTTCAAGGCTGTAGCTGCCAGTACTGTGGCGTATTATGACATCAACGATGATTTGGTAAATGCGCCAACAGAAATAACGGATGGGCTCTATACGATGCGTCTGGAATTTGGGTCGAAGTTCGCTTCAGGAGATGCCGGCGCGAAAAACCAATATGTTTTGCAGGGATCGAGTGCAGACAGCAGCACGGTCACAATAGCGACGGTGGATTTTGATTATGATACTGGTATGGTTTCGTTGATAAATGCAGCGGATGGAAGCAACGTTGCGCTGTCCATGAATGGTGTGCTTGCTTCCGGTTACCTGCAATTGGAGATAGATATGGACGCCCAAACGGTGAGCGCCTATATAAAGGCTTATAACAGCACAAATGAAATAGATTCCGTGACCCTGCTGGGAGAAAACGCGAACCCGCCGGCGGTGGAGGATTGCACCTATCTGGGCACGGTGGACTTTGCAAATGAAGTGACCGAAGTGACCAATATGGCAATTTTCCAGAAAGGAACCAAGACAGGTCAGCAGCTGGCGGTTACGGAAATGGTAATTTCGAAATGGACAGAAGGCGAGCCGGTTGACCCGCCCACGACCTACGCGGTAACGGTTAATGCGGGCGAAGGCGGTACGGCGGCAATGACCGATCCGGCGAGCGGCACGGCTTTTGAAGAAGGAACTCGTATCACCATTAAGGCGACAGCAAACAGTGGATATACCTTCGCGGGGTGGACGGCAGAGGGCATTGACCTGACGAGCACGGCGGAAGAAGTGACCTTCACCATGCCGGCGAATGCGGTCACTATCACGGCGAACTTTGAAAAAGATGCGGTGACAATTGATCCGGTAGTGACACCGGAGCAGGGTACAATTGCATATTACATTGATGCGACGCCGATCTATGACGCGAAGTGGGCAACAAGTGACCCGATGTCATATCAGCAATCCTTTGTGGCGAACTATGGGGTCACCATTGATATGGACGCTACGGCGGGAACGTATGGCGGTAACCGTACGTTGTGTGACATTTCGGACAATGGACGCACACAGGGCGTGAAAATGATTGGCTGGGAAGCGCGTCCGGGAAAGGTATACCGGGAAAACGGAAACTTCAACCTTGCGGCGAACACCCAAAACAGCCTATCCCCGGCGGCGCCGGAGGTAATGAGCGAAGGTATTTACGGAGTGGATATCGAGTTTGGAACGCTGTTCAATTCAAATGGAACCGGCTCCTACCAGCAACTTGCTTTGCAGGGCACCAATGCAAGCGGCAGTAAGGTCAACTTTGCAACAATCAACTTTGATAAAGATTCCGGCACCATTTATTTGCTTGACGCGAACGGAAATAAAATGGGAGAAGCCCTGACAATGGCGATGAATGGTACGATTCATTTCGGATATCTGCGACTGAATGTAGATATGGATAATAAAAAAGTAAGCGTATGGATCAAAGGATATGACAGCGCGGCTGAAGTGGGCAGCGTGACGCTGGCAGGTAACGACACGAATACCCCGGCAACGGCGGATTGCACCTACTTGGGTACGCTGGACTTTTATGATGCGACAGTTACACAAATGACAAATGTTGCAGTTTGGCAGTATTGTACAGCAGTAACACAGCGTCTTGGTGTAACGGAACTGGCAATTACAAAATATGCTGGGGAAGACACGCCGGAACCGACCTACGCGGTAACGGTTAATGCGGGTGAAGGCGGTACGGCGGCAATGACCGATCCGGCGAGCGGCACGGCTTTTGAAGAAGGAACAAGCGTCACCATTACGGCGTCGGCTGACAGTGGTTATACATTTGTAGGCTGGAGCGCAGAGGGCATCACGCTGAGCGATGCGGCAGCAAATCCGTTGACCTTCACCATGCCGGCGAACGCGGTTACTATCACGGCGAACTTTACGGAAAGCGATTTAAGTGTCACATTTGATCCACAGGATATTCTCACGGTTTACAGAACTGTCAATCCCGGCACAGATGAGACGGGAAAGGAAAGTTCAGGGACCCAGCCGACTTGGCTGCCGGCAAATGCAGGCATTACGGTTTATCCTACTGAAATATACGGATACACGCAAAACATTCTGAACGCAGCCAATACACACGGTAAATTGTCGTTCTATACTGCCTCTCGAAATAATGGCTACACAAAAGGGATCGAATTTGACTTTACGAAGGTCACACAATTTAATCCTGCACCGCCGACGATGACAGACGGCGTATACCGCGTGGAGATGGATCTCAACGCCTATATGGCGCAGGAGGGCAACTATATCGACTATACCTTGGTCGGCGACAGCGGCAACATTGTCATACTGCGCGTGGACAAAGCAACAAAAACGGTTTCTTTGCGGGATGCAGCAGGAAACGTTCTGGGAACAACGCACGCACTGGCGACCGATACGGATACGGCGGTCTATGTGCGTCTGGATATTGACATGGAGAATCAAACGGTTAGCGCCTGGGCTGGCAGTTACACAGCAGTCAGCGAGGTAGGAAGCAAGCTGGCTAACGCACCTGCGCTGGAAAGCTGCACACAGCTGGCTGATGGCATTGCTCTCCTGTCAGAAAACACACAGCTTACCGGTATGCAGGTTTGGGCGAACACGAACGCAACAACCGCTAGTCCGATGTCCAATATCTATGGTCTGAAAGTAACAGATGTGACTGGGGAAGACACGCCGGAACCGACCTACGCGGTAACGGTTAATGCGGGCGAAGGCGGTACGGCGGCAATGACCGATCCGGCGAGCGGCACGGCTTTTGAAGAAGGAAC
>CBCTHD010000048.1:0-9831 GCA_965146615.1 uncultured Clostridia bacterium | reverse complement strand
CCGCAGGCATTCTTATCTATGAGGCGGTGCGGCAGCGGGGAGGAGCTTAAAACATATATGCTGACAATCTTGATCCAAACGTTTTTTATGGTCTTTTTTGCAGAGATGGGTGATAAAACGCAGCTGCTGGTGATAGCGCTGTCGTCAAAGTACAAACCGGGCGCGATGATGGGCGGCATTGCGCTGGCACAAATGGCGCTGGGGGTTATGGCAGTGCTGTTGGGCAAATGCAGTGCGGCGAATGTGCCGATGGATTTCATCTATATCTGTGCGGGCATGTTGTTTTTGGTGTTCGCCCTGTTTTCGCTGTTTCCGGACAGTGGAGAAGAAAAGGCAGCAAAACGTAGTTTCCGGCTTCCCGCTTTTTTGGCGGTAGCGGCAGCATTTTTCGTTGCGGAGCTCGGGGACAGGACGCAGATTACCACCATGACAAGCGCGGCAACGGCAGGCAGCAGCGCGGCGCTGGTGATGGTGTTTGCAGGCGCGTCGCTTGCAATGCTGGCGGCAAACGGGATTGCCGTCTTGTTCACAGTCAAGCTCGGCAAGCATATTCCCGAAGGCGTGTTCAAAGCGGTTTCCACCGTCGTATTTGCGGCGTTCGGCTTTTGGTCGCTGTTTCGTGCGCTGCACGGCTATATGGACACCGACTGGGTGCTGACGGCGTTGGGCGTCATCGCAATGTTGTTTGCCGCCGCGGCATTCGGGATTGTACATCAGAAAAAACCTAAGAAAGGATGAATCCAACATATGATAAAAGTGGAGAAACGCATCGATCTTACGGTGCATGATTTTATTTACCGGGCACTGTATGCCCAACTCAGCAGCTTCAGCCGACTGCTGTTCCCGCTGTTTCTGATAGCGCTCTTTTTCGCTGTTTTGGCAATTTACCTGCTGACACAGCAGCAGCTTTTGTTGTTGCTGCTTTCCGCGCTGCCGTTTTTGATGTATTTGGTTTCGTTGGTGTTTTTTATCCCCAAAAACGCGGCGGCAGATTTTTGGAGCAGTTCTTACGCCCGTAAAAAACCGATTTGTATCATCGATGAGGAGCATGTCGTGATCGAACGGAGCAGCGGCAACCTGTCAAAGATCCGCTGGCAAGATCTGACGGCGGCGTGGGAATGCCGCAAGTATTTCTATTTCCACATCACGGAAGGAAATTTTATCATTCTGCCCAAGCGGCAGATGAACGCAGAGGAGATCCGCACTGTGCATGATTTTATTCGCGCTAAAGCAACGCCGCAAGCGCGCAAAAACCCTTACCGGATACCGCCGAAACGGCTGATACGCAATGCCGTTGTATTCCTGTTTATTGCACTTTGTATTGTTATGGTGATTTGGGCGTTCTTTTATGCGCCACAGCTCTTGGAAGAGGCCGGCGCACAGTAGAAAGTGGCTGTGCAGGGTGGATTCCCCCGGGAAACGTGTTTTAACCGAATACACGAACCCCTGCACGGTGGAGCAATTGAACCGACCTCCAAAAGTTAGACCAAAAATCTAACGATTGGGAGGTCGGTTTTTTCATGGTCGAGGACATCATTCGTCCGCTTAATGCGTGGCGTCCCTCCAACAAGAGATATGCAAACAGCAAATTTACTGATGTGCGAGGGACGCTGCAAAGAAAAGCAGAGCATAAAGAAAAGCCCGCAACTCCCGATATATCAAGGGTTTACGAGCTTTTAAGTTCTGGTGCCGATGGTGGGACTCGAACCCACACGCCATTGCTGACAACAGATTTTGAGTCTGTCTCGTCTGCCAGTTCCGACACATCGGCATATGAAACTTTCTTTATTATACTATAAATAAAAGAAAAAATCAAGAGGAAAATGAAATTTTTTTCATTTTCCAAATTTTGAAATTCGTCGCTCCGTATAAATCCAAGTGAAATACATATACTGCTCATGAGGAGAATTTGTCTTGTTTGCAAAGGAAGATTTTCCGCGCGCAGAAACAGCTGCGCCAAAAGTGAGCAAAAGATTTTTCGCAAAGGAGTTGATGCTTGATAAACTTGTTTTGGCATTGGTCATCATCGGCGCACTGAACTGGGGTTCCATCGGAATTTTTGGTATTGACGCAATTGGAACATTGTTTGGCGGGCAGCTTTCCCTCATCAGCCGCCTGATTTATACCGTCGTTGCGCTGGCGGGAATTTGGACCATTTCCATTATGTTTAAAAATAAAGTGCCTTCCGATACACGTGTGGAAGACCGCAGATAACATTCGGAAAAAGAAAAAAATAAAAATAGGGGTGCTGTGACGGCAGTGAAGTGCTGTTATGGCGCCTTTTTTTGTCTCGCGCGGGTGCGCATGCTGCTTATGTAGCACATGTGTACCCTTACGGGGCACGCGTACCACCCTTTACGAAAAGGGGGTATTATGCGGTACATACTAAGAATTTTAGTTTTCATACTAATTATCCTAGTTGTTTTCAGCATAAAAGCACAGTAACCGCCCTCCCCTGCAAGAGATAGCGGTCACTGTATCACTTTTCTTGTTGGACTAACCGTCTTTGCAACGGTTCACTTCTTTATCTGCCTTTATTATATATGATTCTTATTCTTTTGTCAATATCTTCACAGCAAACACTTGCAATATATTTTCAGATATGCTATACTATAACTCTGGGTAGATAAAGAGTGTATCGGAAGGCGGTTAGCCACTCCCTGTAGAAAGGGGGTGAAGCTATGTGGCACATACTGAGAATTATAATTTTTGTACTTATAACTCTTGTAGTTTTTACCATAAAAGCACAGTAACCGCCCTCCCGGTCAAAGAGTAGCGGTTACCTAAACTATACATTTTGACTAACCGTCTTTGTAACGGTTCACTTCTTTATCTGCCTTTATTATATATGATTCTTATTCTTTTGTCAATACCCACACATCAAATACTTGCAATATATTTTCATATATGCTATACTATAACTCAGGGTAGATAAAGAGTGTATCAGAGGACGGTTGCCATCTCCTGTAGAAAGGAGGTGGAGCTTATGCGGTACATACTGAGAATTGTAATTTTAGTAATTATAAACCTCTTAGTTTTTACCATAAAAGCAAGATAATCGCCCTCCCAGCTAAAGAGTAAGCGATTATCTAATCTCTTATGAATTGGTAAACCGTCTTTGTAACGGTTCACTTCTTTATCTGCCTTTATTATATACAATTCTTGTTGTTTTGTCAATACCGAAAAACACGCTTTTTCAGCATGTTCTACATTACGGGTAAACCTTTTTGGTTTATTCTTCTTCGATTCGTCCAAGCAGCTCGTCCATGCTCACGCCGAACAATTGTCTCAATTGATACAAATTTACCATCCGCGGTTCATATGTTCCATTTTCATACCGTGTGTAGGACTCCCGGTGAATCCCCAGTGCCTCCGCCACCTGCGTTTGCCGCATATTTGCTGCGAGACGGATTTTTCGCAAACGCTCATGAAATGGCTCCCACGTTCCTTTCTTGTACCGTTTTCCGGTATCTTCTCCACCGGTCAAATATTCTGCTGAGGTTTGCAATAAGTCGCAAAGCATTAACAATCCTTGCCTGGTTGGGTTTCCCTTCTCCCTTTCATACCATGCATATGTTCCTTCTTCTACCCCTAAAAACTCACCTACTTGTTTTTGCGTTAATCCCGCTTGTTTCCGTAGTTTTTTCAACCGTTCATTCATTTTTTCTTCCTCTTTTCAAAAAAACGCTTGACATATACTTAAAGATATTATATAATATAACCAGAGTTAAAAGTCACCAAAAGAAAGGACTGTTTTCCATGATGAATGACAAATACACACGCGCTTTCAAGGATTTTGCCATGCAGCTATTTGACTTTGCCGGAAAAGATTTTGAAGATTCTTCCGCAGGCGAGGAAAACTTTTGGTTGACCCATGGTACAAAAGAAAAGCTGCTTGCCATGATTCCGGAGGAACAGCGCGCGATTGCAGAGCACTATTTAGAAGACCTCTATCATGCCGCGCTGAACGATATGACCTTCTACTATATCCATGGCATCCATGACGGCGCACGCGCCCTGCACCATTTACTCATGGACTGAACTTGTCATTCCTCGCCGCTATGCTTTTTCTCCCGGTATCCCTGCCGCAGCAAGGACGCCATCAGATAGAGATACAGTCCGACCCAGAGAAATACCTCTTTTAAATTCAGGTAGGTCAAAAAAACAACAGGAGAGGTCGTATCTACATAGACAACGGAATGCAGCATCCCCACTATCATCACGCCCGCCAGACCGAATGTCACCGCGACGGCGCAGCGCAGCCGGTTTTCCTCTGCCCGGCACAGCCACGGCACCGCGCCAAACAGCACGCCGAGAAGGGAGTAAAACACGATATTCCAATAGGGGATATTTGTTATAAAGTTATTCTGCGCCTGTGCAGCAGACACGGACAGCGCATAAGCGCTGACAAGCAGCAGCAGTGCGGGCAGCAGAATCACGCACAGCATGGCGGCGGTATTGCCCCTGCTGCCGTAAGGCAGGCTCGCTGCCGCTTCCCCTACCGGCTGCAACCGGACTTTTCCGCCGGGCTGGGTTCGGCGAATGATTTGCAACAGATACACACCGCCCCAGAAATACATCTCCCGTAGGTCAAACAGCGCAAATATGTTACGAATCCAGGTTGGAAGCGTGACAGTCTCCCGGCGGTACAGGGCATACAGCACGCCAAACGCGACAATCAGCAACAGTCCGCCCGCAAACGAGATCAGTCCGAGACGGCGCTGTTCCCGCTGTGTAAACCGCGACAGCAAAAAGCCCAATATAATGCCCAGCGCCGTATATACGCACATCGTAAATAGCTGCTGCGGCCAGGCAACAAAATGCAGCGACCGATATATCGTAACGCCGGAATAGCCCCAATTGCTCAAAAAAAGCAGCATGGGCGGCAATAGGACGACCAGCAGCGCCGACAGCCAGGGTTTCATTTGCTTCATATAGGTATCCTCCTTGTGAAAATACACATTCTCCGGGCACGACCAAAATAGGCGTGATGTTTCGCACCACGCCCGTTTCGCATGCGCCCTCTTTTAGCATACCATAAAATGACTCTGAGGGCAAGTATTTCCTTATTTTTTCCATCTTGTTCGTATGCATTTTTTTCGCAGGGCAAATTAAACTTTTAAATAATGCCCGAAACAAAAATTTCCAATCCGATAAAAATTAATATGGCGCCACCAAAAATCTGCGCCGTTCCCGACAGCTTTGTGCCGAACTTTTTGCCAATCACCAGCCCGCAAAAGCAAATGACAAAGGTCACAGCCGCAATGATCAGTGCGGACACAATCGCCATGATCAGATGGTACTGAGCAATTGTAAATCCAACCGACAACGCGTCGATGGAGGTAGCAACTCCTTGCAGCAAAAGCGCTGCAATACCGACGCCCGCTTGACTTTTCTCGGAATCTTGCCCGCGTATTCCCTCCAGCAACATTTTGCCCCCGATAAAGGCAAGCAGAATCAACGCAATCCACGGGATAAACTTTTCAAACGTTGTGAAATACTGTACGACCGTCCGCACGCAAACCCACCCAATCATGGGCATCAGCGCTTGAAATCCGGCAAACACACCGGCAATGCTACACATTTTGCCTGTCTTCATGCGCGGTTCATTCAGACCGTTTGCCATGGATACGGAAAAAGCATCCATCGCCAGTCCCACACCAAGCAGGATATTGTTGAAAAAAAACAAAAAACTCCACTCCATGTTGTTGTTCCTCCCGTTGTTTTTTAATAGCAAGGCAACCATATCCGTCTGCAATGAATACCGCGCTGCCCCCTACATTTTTCCCATAAAAAAAGCCCACATGCTACCACCGGTAACACATGGACCTCTCATGCACCTATAGACAGACCTCATGTATCGCCGGATACATGAGTCTCGTGATTTAAGACAAGCCAGGCGCGCTGCGCCAGCATGTTGACTTGCCACGCGTCCTTATGACGCGCTCCTACTCCCTCATGGACGGAGAGTAGTATACCACACGTCGCCGCGGTTAGTCAAGGCTAATTTTGTCAGCATGTCCTTATTTTTTCATGTCCTTTCCGTTTGCCGCCGATTTTAGCGCTACACACTGTGATGCTCTCTTACAAAAATGCGGCAATAGCTCAGCAGCGCCAGCAACGTCGGTATAATGGCAATAAAGGCAATCAAGTTAATGTAAGGCAGCAGCAGGTCGCCCAGCAGGATGCAGGACAGGACAAACAGGCTCAGCACAACCGTGGACACTTTACCAAATTTATTGGCGGGCACGACCACGCCGCGATGCAGCAAATTCGCACAGCCCACAATGAGCAAACACTCCTTGCACACCAAAATGATCAGTGCCCAGATGGGAAACAGATCGGCAATGTACAGGCAAATAATGGCGGAAATTTGCAGCAGCTTGTCCGCAAGCGGGTCAAACACTGTTCCAAATTTGCTTTGCGCGTCATAATGCCGCGCAATGTATCCGTCCACTATATCGGTCACACAGGCGACGACAAAAATCGCCGCCGCGGTAATATGGTCGCGGAAAAACATCACAATGAATCCCGGCACGAGCAGCAGACGAATGGTTGTTAATATGTTGGGAATCCGTTTAATCATGGAAAATTCCTCCGGTTTTATCAAATACGTGGGTAGGCAAATGTACTTTTGCAGGTTCATGATATGTTTCTGCGTTTTATTATAACGAAAAAAAGTGGGTTTGGCAAGAGTTGGCACAGAAAAAGTAAAATTTTGTCCCATCAGCGCATCTGCGCCCGCTTTTGCCGATATAGCTTCACGCCGATAATCACGATGCACACCACAACACAAATGCCCGCCAGCCACTGGGAAACGCGCAGCGGTCCAAGATACAGACTATCGGCACGCAGCCCCTCAATCCAGACGCGCCCCAGACCATACCACAGCAGATAGGCATAGAACAAAAATCCGTCAAACGGTTTCTTTTTCCGCACGGCAACCAGCAGGAAAAAGCCCGCCAGGTTCCACAGAGATTCATATAAAAATGTCGGGTGTACCGCTACATATGCATTTTCCTCCGGCAAAAACAGTTCCATGCGCCAGGGCAGCGACGTGGGTCCGCCAAACGCTTCCTGGTTGACAAAATTCCCCCAGCGTCCGATACTCTGTGCCAACAAAAAGCCCGGCGCTGCCACGTCCAAAATGGTGGGCAGAGACAGTTTTTTGATTTTCGCATAAATGGCGGCGGACACAAATGCGCCAATCAACCCGCCGTAAATCGCCAAGCCGCCCTCCCAAATGGCAATGATTTCGCCCGGATGCTGGCTGTAGTAATCCCACGAGAATATGACATAGTATAGCCGGGCGCAAATAATTGCCGACGGCGCACCAATGAGCACCATATCCATCAGTGCGTCCCCTTTTACGCCTACGCGCTTGGCTTCCCGCATGGCGTATAGTATTGCCAGCGCAAAGCCCACCGCGATAATGATGCCATACCAGTAAATCGGCTTGCCCAAAACAGAAAACGCAACCGGATTGATCGTAAGTTCCAGCCCTATGGCAGGAAACCGGATTGCATGCATAGCGTGTCACTCCTTGTCATTCGTAAAAAATGCGCAGTACCACCAAGAACAGCGTCACAGCAAACAGGATGATCAGCGGAATGAGCAGCACCCGGAACACAACCGGAAAAAAAATGCAGCCCACAATCATTGCCGCCGAGATTAGGCAGAGCTTGCTGGACGCCGATGGCGAATACAGAAATTGATACATGATTTTACTGCTCCATTTCATGACAGACACCTCCACATTCCAGTATATGCCACGGCGGCGTCCGGCATGTATTGATACCAGTATAGCACAGTGTGGAAAAAAATGCAAATCCGCAGCACACGAAAAATCATTTTTTCTTTTATCCGGCAGATACTCCGGCGCCCGATTTATCTTTATTTTCACAGATTATATCTATTTTCACAGAAAATAAAGAAATATGGCAAAATTTATTTTTTATCTATGGTATAATACAACCATAGATATAAGTGGAGCATAGTAGTAAAGGAAGGAAACAGTATGGAAAAACACAAAACAAACACAGCACAAGCAGAAGAACAGACAGCTGCAAGGAGCAGCACAGCTACCAGCGATACGGTACAGTATCCCGACCCATGCCTATGGCGGGTGTGGGAAAACGTTCCCTGGCACAGCTGGTTGAAATCACCTATCCCTGGGGTACGCGTTCCATTTATGACTGTGAAAAGGTTGATGGGAATATGAACTCTGATTCCTCTGCCCTATGCCAATATTATCGTGTCACGTCAAGAAGAGTGGTTTATGCGGAGGGGCAAACGCCATCGAATTACCCCATAGAGGACTATATTTATTCCGATACAAATTACACCGCAGAGTTGGATGTTGCTCATACGCCGGTACAATTCACCATCAGCTGTGTCCGCAAGGACGGTACCATCACGGAGCACCGCTTTACCAAGGGTTATCGCAGCAAAACGGAGCGTTATTACATTGTCAAAACCAGTGAAATCACCTACTATTTGGAGGACGATGAGCAGGTGCTGCTGCGGGAAATCACCTATGGCGATTATTACAACGATACCTACCCGACTAAAATTGTGACAAAGGAGTACAATGCCGCGGGAGAAGCCAGCACCAAAATCGAAAATTTCACCTATAACCAATACAGAGATTTACTCCAATATTGGGATTGGCGCGCGCAAGGAGACACCGCTTCCACAGAGCATTTGACGCGTTATACCTATGACAGCCACTATCACATTCAGACGATGAAGTCGTATCAACAGGACGCCGCTACTGCAATCATGGAATTACACATATTGACGGCAGACTATAAGAACGTCGCAGAAACGCAGATATGGGTCAACGACAGACTTTTCAGCAAGCAGATGTATAGCTCTATGCCGCCAATTCTGCCTGCCCAACCGAAGTCAAAACAGCGGCATATGCCAACCGCAATGTGAGCACTACCTACACCTACCGCAATAATGCGTTGGTTCTGACCGAAACAGCCGGACAGGTTACACGGCAATATACCTATGACGTCATGGGCAGAAAGCGCAGCGAGACAAATGGACTGGACGAAACGACCGGCTATACGTATGACGTCATGGGGCGTATAACGCAAATTACGTATCCCGATGAAACGACGGTGTGTTATTCGTATATCAAACGGGACGAGAACGACAATATTGTCAACCGCGTGGTAAAGACGGACGAGAGAAATGTGGCTACTACGTATGAATATGACCTGCTTGGCCGCCTCACGTCGGTATCTGTGGCAAATACGCCGGTGGCGGGATTTGAATATGATAGGCTCAGCCGCCTTGTCGGCGGGTCGGACGGCAACGGGAACCGGGTCGCTTACACCTATGACCGCAAAGACAGACGCATTCTAACGCAGTGTTTTGATGCGCAGGACAATGAGCTATACCGGGAAACCGTGGCATATAACGACGCATATTCGGATACGTGCCGTCAGGCAGTGCTGACGGAAGGCGCAAACAGTTCTTATCCGATTGTATCCAAGACCTATGCCGACCTCAGCGGCAACGTTGTCAAGGAAACCCGCGGACAAGGGGCGGAAGAAGCAGAAACAACCTATACCTATGACTATCTTGGAAACCGCCTGACCGTTTTGAAGCCCAATGCACAAGCTGCCGGCAAGGCGTATACCTTCCGGTATACAATCGCTTACGCGGCTTATCAGAAGGATCTGAATCCGACGGACGTTTACAACAAACAGGGCTATGACTGGTATGACGGCGCGGGACGTCCGAAAGAAAGCTGCAACCGCAACGGACACTACAGTGTTTTTGGATACGATGACAGAAACCGGCTCATCTCGCAGTATA
>CBCTHD010000047.1:0-9887 GCA_965146615.1 uncultured Clostridia bacterium | reverse complement strand
GACGACGCACAGTACAGCTGCAACACCTCGACGGTGGGGGAGACAACAGTAACGGTAACGTATGTGGGACAGACCGCAAAAATTTCCGTTACGGTGGTAGCGACACTGACGGAAATTACCGTAGACAAGGCGATGGGAGTAACGACGATTAAAGTGGAGCAGAATACGGACGCAGCAGGGCTGAAAGCGGCGCTGGCGGACAAAATTGTAATTACCGCGGCTTATTCCGACGGTTCGACGCAAACCATTGATAATACGGACGCGGAATACAGTGCAGATACTTCGACGGTGGGCACGGCGAGCGTGACGGTCACCTATGAGGGAAAAACAGCGGTCATTGACGTCACGGTGACAGAGGCGGCAGTGGTGTATGATGTGGATCCCTCGCTGTTTGGTATACGTATCACCGGAAGCCCTGTGGTGGGCGAGACACTGGAATTTGAATATACGCTGTATGATCCAATGGGAAAAGAAACAAACCTGGAAAGCAAAGTGGATTGGCAGCTACAGTTCGCACCGGATTTCCTGCGTAAGGATACGACAAATGCAGAGCAATCCCTACAGAAAGGAACGCTGACCTATACCATTCCAAACGACAGTTCCATTATCGGGAACTATATCGCAGTGAATGTAACGCTGACAGGCAATGCCGGCAATATGCGCTATAGGACAGTGGGCGTCGGTCCCATACTTTCAGCGGCGCCGGAGACGCCAAAAGCAGTGAGTGTCAACATCATACCTGCAACGGACGGCACAGTAGCGGGCAGCGACAGCGGGCAGACGATGATGGTGGACTATTTGTATGCCGGCGCGCAGACGGAAGGCGAGAGCACCTATCAATGGTATATCGCAAGCAGTGAAAATGGCACCTATACCGCGATTGAGGGCGCGACGGACCGCTATTATACGCCAAAAAACAGTGAACGGAAACAATACTTGAAAGCGGCAGTCATACCTGTGGATGCAACAGGACAGGCAGGCGCGGAGACGCTCAGCTATCAAGCAGTGCGCGTCGGTAATGTGACATACCGCGCCTATGCGGGCAGTGCCTACAGTCCTTATGCCGGCTGCAACCTGGCAAGCGTGGCCAACGGTGTGAGAAGTGAAAGTGGCGGCGGTATTTTCACCTATGGAAACGGCGCCGGTGTGTTTTCCTACCTGACGGTAGATTTGGGGGCGGTGCGTTCGCTGGACAGTGCAGCGGTATATGGCTCCGGGAGGGCAGGCGAAGACGGCGTTTCGCTGCAAATTTCTCAGACCGGCGAGGACGGCACGTTTACGCCAATCTATACGGCAGGTTATGCAGGGGATGACGAGGAACTGATTCTATGGACAAATGCAACCAACATTACCTTTGCGGAGGAAGTCACCGGACGGTATGTGAAGGTGGGCTTTACGCGGGCAGCGAACGTTAGTATTTATGAAGTGGAACTGTTTTCGGCGGAGGATGAAGAACCGATTATTACCCTGAACGGCGGAGAAGAAATAAAATTGCTGCGCGGCGAGACATACGAGGAACCGGGCTATACCGCGACAGATGCAGAGGATGGCGACTTGACCGATCAGGTTGTCGTGGAAGGCACTGTGGATACAAATACAGTGGGCGTTTATAAAATCACATACACCGTAACGGACAGCAAACCGCAGACTGTCACAGTAGTGCGCAGCGTGTCCGTGGCGGACGGCTACCAATCGGACGGCGATCTTGCGTATGGTAAACCGGTTACAGCGGACGGCGAGAATGCAGAGGCCCTGGTGGATGGCAATTCGTACACCAGTTGGCAGGCGGGCAGTACAACCTCCTCCATAGTCGTCGATCTCGGCAGCGAAGAACTGGTGTCAAGCGCTGTACTGGTGGAAGACGGCAACGCTGTCCGGGGATATGTCATTGAAGTGAGTACGAACGGCAGCACGTGGACGACGGCATATACCGGAACCACGATTGGCGCGGAACAAACCATTGAAATTGATCCGGTCAGCGGACGATATGTTCGTTTGCGGTTCACGAGCGCTTCCGGTGCACCAAAGATAGCGACCTTTGAAATTCGGCTTGATGATTTGGGGAAAGTAAAGGCGGCGCTGGCGGCGTTGACGCTTTCGGGCAACCTGAGTGCGGTGACAGAGGATTTGGCACTGCCAAATACAGGATTGTATGACGCCGTGATTACCTGGCAATCCAGCAATACGTCGGTTGTAACAAACCAAGGAATTGTCAAACGCGGCAGTCAAGACCAAAGCGTTACTTTGACGGCGACTGCATCGTTGGGGGAGATTTCGCTGGACAAAACATTTCCGATAACCGTTTTGAAAAGTACTTCTTCCGACGGCGCCGGCAACGGCGGCAGCGGTGGCAGCGGTGGCAGCAGCGGCGGACGAACCAGCAGCGCCACCGTACAAATACCGGGCAGTGCGACGCAGGTGACTCTACCGGAGCCGACGGTACTGCCAAGCGGACAGTTTACGGATGTATCAGATGATCACTGGGCGAAAGCCTATATTGAAGAACTGGCGGAAAAAGGGATTGTAAACGGAAAAGCGGACGGCATATTTGATGCTGAGGGCGCTATTACGCGGGCGGAATTCTTGAAAATGATTGTGGCGGTGTTTGACCTTGAAGTGGAAAATCCGACGGTGGATTTCACCGACGTTACGGAAGACGACTGGTATTACAACTGTGTTGCCACTGCGGCGGCGTTGGGCGTGACGGTAGGCATGGGCGACGGCAGCTTTGGCGCGGACGCGCTCATAACCCGTCAAGATATGGCGGTAATGGTAGCGCGGGCAGCGCAGGCAGCAGAGCAGACGCTGGGTCAGTCGGGCAGTCTGGAACAGTTCACTGATGCAGAAGCCGTGAGCGAATATGCGCGCGAAGCGTTGGAATTGCTGGTGGGCGCAGGATTCATCGGCGGCGACGATACCGGCGCGCTGCTTCCCGCAGAGAATGCAACCCGTGCCCAGGCAGCAAAAATCCTATGCCTGGTTTCACAGCAGCAAGCGCAATAAAATGAACAGGCGGCGGGCGCCGGTGCGCCCGCCTAAATGGAGAAAGGAGGACGGAAGAAAATGAAATGGAAAAAATGGATCGTATTTGCGCTCTGCCTTTGTCTGAGTATTCTGCCTGTTCAGGCGGCGGATACACAGGCAGGCGTTGAGGAAGATGTGCAGACAGAAACGGTGGAAGACGCGCAGTCCGTAGCGGCGGATTCTGTACTGCTGCACATTGGGCGTCCCCGTGCGTATGTCGGCGGGGAGGAAAAACGGATTGACCCTGATAACGCGGCAGTCGTGCCGTTTGAAGCGGATGACCGGACATTTCTGCCGGTGCGTTTTCTCGCGGAGACGCTGGGCGCAACGGTAGACTGGGAAGAAGGAAACCAGACCGCAACGATTCAAAAAGACGGCGACACGGTGGAAGTAACCATCGGCAGCAGTAAGATGCGCGTCAACGGTAAATCAATATCGCTGGACGCGCCGGCACGCACCCAAGACGATCGAACATTTTTACCCGTCCGCGCAGTGGCGGAAGCGTTGGGGCTGAATGTGACATGGGACCCGCGCGGACTGATTGTACTGGGCAGTCGAGAGACGCTGCCGCAGGAGATTGCGGACGAATTGGAAGAAACCTATTTTAAGCCCAACAGCAGCGACGTTGTGCACCCATATGCACTCAATGATATTCGCTGGATGCTGGTTTCCACACACCGTACCATCGTGCTGCAGGACGCAGAGGCGCGTGCAGAGGAAGCGGAGCCATACATGAGCATGGAGTTAGAGGAAATTGCCGAATATGTCGATCTGCAGGAAAAAAGTTTGACAAGTCTTTCGATGCGTCCCGGCTATGAACGGGTGGCAGCGGTGATGAGCATTAACTATGATGAGTCAAAGGATGAAGAAATTGCCGAACGGGTAATTACAATGCTCTATCACGGCGCGCTCGGTTATGACAGCATTCCCAAGACAGGGATATATGACGGCGATTTTGAGGGGCGGTCGACATCGGTGCCGGGCTTGTGTGTGTTTGCGTATGACCGCGTTTACAATTCTCCCTATTGGGAGGAGATAAGCGCGCAAGAAGGCGTGGACGTGCGGGCTGCGGTGGAGGAATGGTTCTGGAAAACATTTGACGCCGTATTTACTGTCAGTGACGACAGTTATTATGACAACAGGGCGGCTTACTTTATTAAGAATTTGGCGGGTATGGCGTTGATTCTGAACGATCCTGACCGTATGCGGGACGTTATAAGCGAGCTGGATACCGTCATGAGTGGTTATGAATGGCATGCGGACGGTATGTGGAGCGAAGGAGCGTTCTCTTATGGACAGCAATTGGCGGGAAACTGTTCTGAAGCAGTTAGCGTGATTAATTTATACAGAGACCCCTATGGCTATGTGGACGAGCGCTATGGTCTTACGCTGGACGGCACGATAGACATGCAAAAACGCTGGCCCATCATGGCGCGGATGATAAGTCTGAATACAGCGTTTAAGTTTCCGGATGGTTCCACAATGGCAGTACATGACACACATTACACCAGAGACAACACGGTGGACGCGCCGATTCAGGAAGAATATTTAGAAAATCTGGAGTTGGGACATTTTGGATTGTATGCCATGAAACACGGCGATACACAGGAGGCGCAGCAAGTAAATTTAAAATTTGCGCCTTTGAGTGAAGGATTACCCTATAGCGCAGGACACTATCACGGGGACTTTTTGGGATTCAGCATGTGGAGTGCGGGAATGGAGGTACTGCCGGACGGCGGTTATGTAACGGCAACAACGGCAAACCGATACATCCATATGAACGCGTATCTGCATAACTGTTCTTGGGTATCCTCGCCGACAACCTCGAATTATACATCGCGCGGAACGCGCACCACGAGACCTAATCTGTTGGGTTACGATGATGGAACGCGCAGCGACAAGCAAATACAGCTCATTGAGGGAAGCCAGCCTATGACGGATCAAGACGGCGTTGATTTTAAACGCCGCCTGATTATGATGATTGCAACGGATGAGAACCATTCCTATACGCTGGATATTCAGCGCATGAAAGGCGGCACAATTCATGAAAACTTCCTGCGTCAGGTGGAAGAAGAGGATGTAGATTTCACAACGGACTTGGAATTGCCGGGAGAGATGTCGGGAACGTTGAGCAGCTGGCTGACGTCGATTGGACGATCCGGCGGTATTGTATCGGACGCAACGTCGCTGACCCAGCCGCGCGGTGTGGAAACAGATGAAGACTATTCATTTAGCTGGCGCGGACAGGACAGCGGTACGACCGTCAATATCTTCATGAAAGGGAATCCCGGTACAGCGGTGGCGTTTTCCCAATTTCCAACCATGCGGCGTGTGAACAGTGTGACGGCGGATAAAGATAAATATCCCGGTATGCATATGTATCAGCGCCTGGACGTGTCGCCCAGTGACACCACTATGTTCGGCGGCGTGTACGAAGCGTTTCGTGACGGGGAAACAGCTTATGTGAAGGAAATCGAATGGATTGAACCGGAGGATAAGGATCCCATGTGCGTGCTGGTAAAAGTGGATTTGGGAGATTATGTGGACTATATTTATGTAAGCGACGACAATAAAGAGCGCACGTTTGACACAATGACCTTCTCCGGAAATTATGCTGCGCTGCGGCAGGAAAAAGACGGCGGCGCGATAGTGTGGACGTATTTTTACGGAAACGGAAGCATTGAAACGGAAACGGTCAGCACGCAGGGAGAGAAAGAGTACTTGTTTAAAGTGCTGTCTACACATGGCTCCTTTGACGGAGAATCTGTGCCCAATCAAATCAAAGTGCGCGGCAGCCTGCCGGAGTCGGCGATAGGACTGTGGGGACATTCCATCTTTGGCGATACATCAGGATTTGGCTATCAAGTTTTGGATGTGGACCAGAGCACCATCACGGTTCAGATGGATCCGGCGTTTGAGGTGACGGACAGCGGCGCAAAAATGACTTACTTCCCATGCTTTGAGGATCCCGAAACAGGATTGATTCAAAATAAAACGGGCAACTTTAGCAACTTTACACCGCGCGTCATTGCGGGCGATGCATGGTTTGAACTGAAAGTGCCGGTATTTCAAACGTACGATTGATGGGAAGCACTACCTGCTGCGGATACTTCCGCAGCTGGCGGCAAATAGAAACAATGGGGCGGCATTTCGGCAGAAGTGCCGCCCCATACCAAACTATCAAGAAGAGAGGGATACAGAGATGGATAATCAATTCCTTGCGCAGCAGCGGGACGATGAGGCAATTCAGGAAGCGCTTTGTTCCTGGTGGACGCAATCCATGGAGAATCATGAACAGCGGACGAAGTGGTGGAAAGAGGCAAGGTTCGGAATGTTTGTTCACTGGGGCGTGAGCAGTTTGCTGGGCGGAATGTGGCAGGGCAAACAGGTGAAGGGCTATAGTGAACACATTATGCGCGCAGCGGAAATTTCCATGAAAGACTATATCGAAAAAGCGGTTAAACCGTTTGCGGCGGAAAAGTTTTGCGCGGAGGACATTATTAAGGCGGCGCATGAAGCGGGGATGCGCTATTTTATTATTACGGCAAAGCATCATGATGGATTTGCAATGTATCCGTCTGACGCCTATCCGTATGATATCCGGATGACGAAATATTCCGGCGATCCGATGATGGAACTCAAAAAAGCCTGTGAAAAATATCGAATAAAGTTTGGTTTCTATTATTCCCATGCCTATGACTGGGAGCATCCAAATGCCCCGGGGAATGATTGGGAACGCCGGCAGCCGGGCGGAACGCGGGGCTTATATGCGGCGCCGGGACGGCTCTGGCACAGTGTTCATCCGGAATTGGTGGAAGAAACGAAGCGTTATGTGGATCAAAAGGCAATCCCACAGATTGTAGAGCTCATTCAGCGCTATCAGCCTGATATTATGTGGTTTGACACACCGTCCAAACTGCCCACTTCAGAAAATCTGCGGATTTTAAAGGCGATTCGGGAGCAGAGCTGTGAGATTGTGATAAACAGCCGTATCATTGAACATGCTGATAAAAAATATATGGAGTTTGCCGACTATACAAACACGGGTGACCGTGCGGCAGAAATTTTGGACGTAGTGGGGCAGGGAGAAGCAATTCCGACGACGAATGAATCCTATGGGTATTCCGTCTGGGATAAAACGCATAAAGAACCGGAACATTTTATCAGACTTCTCATTCAAGCGACTGCAAAAAATACGAATGTGCTGCTGAATATCGGTCCAAAGGGAACCGGAGAAATCGACGCACCGGATATGAAAATTCTCAAAGGCATCGGCGCGTGGATGCGTGTAAACGGAGAAAGCATTTATCAGTGCGGCTCCGCCGGTCTTGCGCCGCATTCCTGGGGGCAGGTAACCTGCAACGACAAAAACTTGTATCTTCATATTTTACATCGGCCGGATTCCGGAAAAATTCTGCTCAGCGGCGTGATGAATCATTTGAAAAATGCACGGTTGTTGTCCGATGCGGAAGGCGGCTTTATCTCTGTCAAAAGAAAATCATATTGGGACTGGGAATTTGTGCTGCCGGAAACGGAGGAACGTATACCGGTCATTGCAGTTGAATATGAGGGGAAACTATGTACAGAACACACATTTTTCCTTAGTACAGAACAGGAAACGGTTTTAAAGGTTTTTGACGCGCAAGTGTCGAATGGATTAAAATACGGTTCCGGCAAACGCGGGTTTGATTATATTCAGAACTGGAATCAACTGGGGCAACAGGTACGGTGGAATGTGCGGCTGGATCAGCCTACAAAATTCATGGTAAAGCTGCGCTACGCCGCTTTTCGGGAACCGGGCGCGGACATTCACAGCTATCATACGCTGATAAGCGATGCAGACGGTGTTTATCGGTTGTCCATCGGCAATCAGGTTTTCGACAGACTGGTCTGCCATTCCAAACAACAAGGAGAACAAATCACAGAGGCGTTTCCGGTCACGCTGCCAAAGGGCAGAATGGAAATTACAATGCAGGCAAAAGAAATTACTGCGCCGGAGCTGATGAAGCTGTTTGCAGTAGTTTTGGAGCCGCTGGAGAGAGAACAGATGGAAACGGCGGCAGAAGAGTACGATGTGACGGATATTGGCGAATAACGATATATTTGGCGTAAAATTAATATCACTAACAACAAAGCTGTTTCACTTCGTGAGACAGCTTTGTTGTTACTATCAAATAAAAAACATACTTCAAATTCAACAATTTTACTGCTCGGTGTGGCGCTTGATGGCAGCAAAACTTTCCGCGCTGATGACGTGTTCCATGCGGCAGGCATCTTCAGCAGCGGTCTTTTCGTCAACGCCAAGACGTACCAGCCAATCGGAAAGCAGTGTATGGCGTTCGTAAATTGTTTCAGCAATGCTGCGTCCTTTGTCCGTGAGTGAAATTAACCCGCCGTCATCTACGGTAATATATCCGTTTTCTCGTAGATTTTTCATTGCAATACTCACACTGGGTTTGGAAAATCCCAATTCGTTCGCAACGTCGATGGAGCGGACGGAGCCGTTGCGGTGGCGTAAGATTAAAATAGCTTCCAGATAATTTTCTGCTGATTCGTGAATTTTCATGCGCAAATTCCTCCTAATTAACTATTTTTGTCCGAGCGGTTTATCAGATAACCCTTTTCAAAAGAACGGCTTGTACATCCGAAAAAGTTTATTTTAAATAGTATTTCTCAAAAAAAAGAAAAGTTCTCCTTCTATCATAACATATTCTTTGCAATATTTCAAATTGTTTTGTAAAATTTTTGCTACGTGTAAAAAAATACTTGACAAACTGAAAAAAGTGTGCTAGTCTATAAGGTGGTTAGAGAGACCTAACTTAAGAATGATACAGAGTTTGAATGAACTAACCTTATAGAAAAAGTGAGGAGGGAACCATGATGCCTTTATCGATGGCAGCAGCCGGAACAGCCGCTTCGGTGAAAAAAGTGGGCGGCAGGGAAGAAACGAAACGGTTTTTGGAAAGCCTGGGATTTGTAGAAGGTGCAGCGGTTACTGTAGTATCAGAGATTGGTGGAAATGTCATTGTAAATGTAAAAGATTCGAGGGTGGCGATTAGCCGCGCAATGGCGAATAAAATTATGATATAACCGTCTGTCGGTTTTCTATAGGAGAAGACCAGGACGCGGGAAACTGGCGTGTGCTGGGATAAAAAAGGAGGGTGGAGAAATGAAAACGTTAAGAGATGTCGAATGCGGAAAAACGGTAAAGGTAGCGCGGCTGCATGGGGAAGGTGCGGTCAAACGCCGGATTATGGACATGGGAATTACGCGCGGCTGTGAAGTGTACGTGCGCAAAGTGGCGCCGCTGGGCGATCCGGTAGAAGTGACGGTGCGTGGCTATGAGCTGTCACTGCGCAAAGCGGATGCTGAGATGATTGAAATCTGCTAAAACGGTAAAGTGATGTCCTGAGGTTAGCCGGAGCAAACTAAGAGGGGTAGTGGCTACCCGGGATTATTTCGAGGAAACAGAAGGATTGGAGGAAATGATATGTCAGTGAAAATAGCGCTTGCCGGGAACCCCAATAGCGGTAAGACGACTTTATTTAATGCCCTCACAGGCAGCAGCCAGCACGTTGGTAACTGGCCGGGTGTAACAGTAGAGAAGAAAGAAGGAAAAATTAAAGGACAGACAGATGCCAGATTGGTGGACTTGCCGGGAATTTATTCCCTGTCGCCCTACACACTGGAAGAGGTGGTAGCGCGTGATTATTTGCTGGGAGAACGCCCGGACGCCATTATCAATATCGTGGACGGCAGCAACATTGAACGAAACCTATACCTAACGACACAGGTTATGGAATTGGGTCTTCCGGTCATTGTTGCTTTGAACATGATGGATGTGGTAAAGAAAAACGGCGACA
>CBCTHD010000046.1:0-10024 GCA_965146615.1 uncultured Clostridia bacterium | reverse complement strand
TATATTTTCCATGTTAATTTTTAAAACCTTATGAAAATGTCCCGCCGAATTTACATAAAATGAACCAAACCATTCATCACAAAAACAAAAGGTAAGAAATCCGTCAAAAACTTTACCGCGAATTTGCTGCACGTACTCCTCCGGCATTTGAAACCACGCCCCATCATAGCACCCAATTTCATCCCCTGTCTGCTGCACAGATTCCGTCACTTCCACGTTTCGCAATACGAAGCCCGCCGCGTCCGTACTGCTGACCTGTATGCAGTCCGTGATCTCTCTCAGTGGGATCGCCAGTTCCTGCCTATCGTTTTCTTCTGTGCGCCACAGTGTCTTCCAACCGTTGTCGGTTCTGCTTTTCACCGTAATCTGCCGCGGTATCATCGGCCATCCGGGGGTATCTGCACGCTCTATCCAACCTGTAAATAGTTTGATACAGGCAATCCGGTGTTCTTCTTTCCATTGCAGCTGTAGCCGGCTTTCTCCGGGTTTAGACTGCCAATAGCTGCGCAGCGCTTCGCCATCTATCGCTCTTGCGGCTTCACAATTTTCCAGCGCGCTATCGGCGGCAGCTGTCGCCAAGCCGGCAATATTCACGCTTTGGGACTGTTTCATAGTCTGAAATTCCGGCACGCCAACAAAAAACTTTGTCGTTTTGTCCCATTGTTCTGCTGCCATACTTTCCGCGTTTTTCAAAAGTGTACGTGCCGTTTGGCATTCCTGCTGCGCCACCAGCGCTGCCGCCTTGTTCAGCAGCACATCAATGTCCGCCGTCGCATAGCCAATATTTTTTAGCTTTTTTGTCTGCTTTCTGAGTGCAAACAACCGAAGCGGCAGCCGTAAATCCTCCGTTACCGTCTTTTGCTTAATTCCTTTAAACTGCGCGCCGTACTGCATGGTCATTTCCAGTTCCCGGTATCCATTTTGCTCTGTGGGCTCTATTTCATGCCCTTCATTAAAATCGTTCCAGCTTACCACAAATACCGCGTCCACCAGCGCACGATGATTAACGTTATATTCCCAAAATTTTCTGTATAGTTCTCCGTTTCCGCGCGCAAGGTAGCTGATTGCCCGTCCCCACGCGGCGCAGCCGCGCTGATCCATACCGGGTGTCACGACGCTAATCCACGCTTTGTAGCCGCCGCCTGTAGCATGACTGCGAAGCGTCTCCATATACGCCATACAGTCCTCTTCTGTTGCGTATACATCCCAGTAGGGCTTACCATCGTTTACAGCATCCCGCAGCCGAAACGGAACCCACCCAAACGGCCCCGCAATTTCGCTGCGGTGCGCCGCAGTAAAGTATTCATGCTGCTCATCAAAGGTATAGGTGACTTGCTTTCCATCATACACACAGTTCATCATGGCACGCCGAAAATACCACGGTTCCTTTGCTGCAAACGCATCCGTCTCCTGCTTCAGCCGTTCATATTCCTCAAAGGAAAACCCATCGCCAAACAGCAATATCACCGGATGGCCGCCAATATTGGCGCCCGTTTGATCCTGATAGACATTTTTCGCCAGATATTGAAACATTTTCTTGCAGTAGTTAATCTGCTTTTCCCTTGTATCCAGTTCGGGGCGCGCTTTCTTTAGACTGTAAAAAATTTGAGCGTCGCACCAGTCTACGCCAATTTCAAAGTTATACCGCCGCGCAACCTGTCTCAGCAGCTCCAGCTGGTCAATCCCTTCCTTATCGTCGAGATGGCGAAAATCGGTCATAAACCCATCAATATGTGCCAACTTGGCAAGTAAAATCTGATACTCTATATAATCCGGATCGTTCTGCGACTGCATTCCTGCCAACGGATAGTGTACCGTTGCCGCCATATTGCGTCCGCTCTCATCCACCAAATCCGCGTTATAGTTATATCGCCTGATTTTCGCCTTGCTGTTTTTGGACTCATTTGTATAAGCCCAGTTACCTAATGTACCATCCAGCTCGCGTGTATATCTGGGATTGTGATATTCCGCAAAAATCTTTCTGTCGAATTTCATAAAAACTCCCCCCTTTCTTCCATTTCATTGTAAACATTTTTACATACGCTTTCAATATAATTCTTTTTCAATTTATTGCACAATGTTTAAAAAGGGGGTTGCATTTGATTAAAACTATTGCATTTTACCGTTTTTCCACAAATAAAAAAACCACCATTCCTGCATAAAATGGTGGTTTTGCTTTATATTGTCCTCGCATGCTGTTTTTAGTATTGCCGCCATTCGATGTTTTTCCAATCCATCTCTGCCGTGTACTGTCCCGGCACTGCATGAGGAATCGTTACGCCTGCTTTTGCAAATAGCAGAATCGGTATATCGCCCGCCTCTACATGATGCCATCTGCCGCCTGCATATCTGCTTCCGCTGAAATAATCTGTCCACTCTCCCTGTGGTAAATAAACATCACGCCCGCTTTGTCCACGTTCAAACAAAGGTGCAACCAATAAATCCGTACCAAAAAAGTACTCGTCCTCTATCAGCCATGCCCCCGGGTCGTCCGGGCACTCAAAAAACAAGGTGCGCAGCATGGGAAATCCGTTTTCACAACATTCCTCCGCCTGGCTGTATATATAGGGAAGCAAGCTGTATTTCAGCTCTGCACAGCGTCTGAATAATGCTAAAAATTCCGCGCTGTACTCCCACGGCTCTGTCGGCGGTGCACCGTGACAGCGGCTGTGTGACGTCAACATGCCAAACGGAAGCCAGCGGCGGTACAGCTCTTCAGGGCTTTGCTTGACAAATCCGCCGATGTCATGGCTCCAAAACGAAAATCCGCACAGCCCAAGGGACAGTCCGCCGCGCAGCGTTGCAAGCATTGCTTGATCCGAATTGTCGGCGTCTCCGCCCCAGTGGACAGGATACTGCTGGCTGCCGCTCCATGCCGAGCGTGCCCATATGACGCCCTCGCCCGTTTCCTGTTTCGTAACTTCATATACCGCACGGTTATAGCGATACGGATAAAGATTGTGTTCGAAATATCCACTGCGGCCGGACGCATATAGACCATGCAGCGGAGCAGCCTCTCCAAAATCCGCTTTGATTGCACTGACGCCCATCCGAAACAACCGGCGTAGCTTATCCTGATACCATTCCACCGCTGCCGGATTGCTCAAATCCAGCACGGCATCTCTTACCGCGAGAGCACCGTCAGCCGATTTCACTGCATAGCCGTTTTCCGTTATCTCACGATACAGCGGATTTTCCGGTGTAAAGTAGGTGTTTTGCCACAGCGAAACCCGAAACCCCATCTCACGCAGCTGCGCTATCATTTTGTCCGGCTGCGCAAAGCGCTTTTGGGAAAATTGATAGTCGCAGCGCCAATCCTCTTCAAACCATCCCGTATCAATATGAATGACATCACAGGGAATACGGTTTTCTCTCAATTTTCGCGCCGTTTCCAGTACCTCGTCGCGGCTTTGATAGGTAATGCGGCTCATCCAAAGTCCAAACGACCAACGCGGCGGAAGCGCGCAGCGGCCGACTTCAGCGGTATAGGCCCGCAAAATATCCTTGGGACTGCCAAAATAAAAGCTGACATCCGCACTTCCCTCGTACAGATATGCCACATTCCCCAGCTGACAGCTCTTGCCAATATCCATCGTAAGCGGCGCTGATGTGTGAAAGTTTATACCATAGCCTCTGCTGCTGAGAAAAAACGGAATTGGCTTATACATTCCCTCAAATTCGACGCCGTGAGGGTCTTTGGCATATAACACCATTTTTTGCCCCCTTTTATCAAGACGGGTAAAACTCTCGCCGCCGCCAAAAATTTTCTCACCTGGCTGCAGCGAAAGGCTAAAGGCAAAATGACATTGCCATGTTTTCATGTTCCGCACCAACACGACCGGAAACGGCTTGTCCTTGTGCAGACAGGTGGTGTCCGCCATATTGTTGAGCTGCGTCAAAACGCTGCCCGCTTTATCTTTGAACATCAGCCGAAACGGACTGCATTCCACCACAACGCTGCCCGCCTTTCCCGTATATACATATCCATCTTCACTCTTGCGCCAGTCCCATACAGGCTTTCTCTGGGCAGGCAGACACTCCTCCTGCATTCGCACTCTGACGCTCTCCGCGGAAAATTCCAGCCGGAAGCCCACCAACATATCCTCCTGCGCCTCCGGCGGAAAAACCCAACTTTGCGCACGTTCAAAGGGAACCGTCACATCGTTAAACGACAGCCGCACTTTTCTTGTATGCCGCCGAAACAAAATGCTTCCTGTTGCTGCCTCCGGATCAAAATCAACCAGTTTTTCTGCGATAAAATACCAGTTTTCTAAGGACTCAAATTCATTTGAACAATCGACCACTTCATTGAGCATGTTTTTCTCCGCCCTTTCTTTTTTCATATTACGAATTGTATTTTCGCCGCATAGTATCTTCATATCACGCCGCAACATATCCATATCGCAAAGCGGGCAGTATCGGCGGTCAACACCGCTTTCCATACTGCCCGTATTCGTTATGTGATAATGCTGCAACTGGATACATCTTAAGCTGTTTTTACACTTTTTTCAGCAATTGAAACGGTTCTTTGAATGCCGGGTACAATGCCTTGTAAACAGCATAATATTTCATATATTGCTCGTGACGTTCTGCCTCCGGCTCCGTAAAATCGGCTGTCTGCACCGCTGTCTCGCAGCCCGCGTGCACCGACGCATATAGACCGCACGCACAACCCGCAAGGATTGCCGCGCCGAGCGCCGGTCCTTCCTCATTTTTCAATTTTTTCACACGCATATCGTACATATCCGCGAGCATTTTGCGCCAGAAAGCGCTTTTGCCGCCGCCGCCGCAAACCGCCATATCTTCCGCCGGAACATTCATTTCCTGCAGCACCTCAAGACAACTGTACAGCGAATATGTTACGCCCTCCGTGACGGCTCTCGCTAGGTGCGCTTTTGTATGGATTGCTGAAAGCCCAAAAAATACGCCACGCGCATCCGCGTCAAGAATTGGCGTTCTCTCTCCCATCAGATAGGGCAGGTACAGAAGTTTTTCCGCCCCAATTGGAATTTCTTCACACAAGGCGTCAATTTGCTGATAGGTCAGCGTTTCTGCAATATTTTTCTTGAACCAATTCAAAGATAGCCCGGCAGCCTGTGTGACACCCATCACGTGCCACTGCCCCGGCACCGCGCAACAAAAGGTATGAATGCGTCCCTTTTTGTCTATGACAGGTTTATCCGTCTGTGCAAATACAACACCGCTGGTGCCTATCGTGGTAAAGGCCTTGCCGCTTTCACACACGCCCGTGCCTATTGCGGCGGCAGCATTATCGCCTGCACCGCCCGCAACAACGGTACCGCTTTTGAGCCCCGTTGCGGCGTCGGCTTCATTTGTGATATAGCCTGTTATTTCCGCGCTCTCATGCACTTTTGGTAGCAGCGACATATCCACTCCGAACAGTCCGCATAGTTCCGTACTCCATTGTCTCTCAGGCACATCCAGAAGCTGCATCCCCGATGCATCGGAAACATCCGTTGCAAACGCGCCAGTCAGCCGATACCTGATGTAATCCTTCGGCAGAAGAATATGCCTGCATCTTTTATAATGTTCCGGTTCATGCTTTTGCACCCAACGAATTTTCGATGCAGTAAATCCCTCCAACGCTGGATTTGCGCTGCAGCGAATCAGCCGGTCATGCCCCACAAGTTCTTCTATCTCCCGGCATTCTTCCGTTGTCCGCCCGTCGCACCATAGGATTGCATTTCGGAGTACCTCATTGTTTTCATCGAGCATGACAAGTCCATGCATTTGCCCGGTCAATCCCACGGCGCATATTTCACCATCATATGCTTGTGCCGTCACACGCTGTAATGTGCTGCAAACCGCGCTCCACCAGTCTGCCGGATCTTGCTCTGCCCATCCGTTTTCGGGCTGATAAAGCGGATATTCCTCTGTTGCAGCGGCAACAACGTTGCCGCTGCTATCGAACAAAACGCTTTTGGTTCCCGATGTGCCGATATCAATTCCAATGATATATTTCATGGCATATCCTCCGCCTACTCAAACAGTACTGCATTGACAATGCTTTCCAAATATTCCTGTCTGCCGCTCTCAGGCTTTACGTCCTCTTCAAGGCTAAGTGCGTATGTAGAGAGCTCTTCCAGCGTTGCCGCACCACTGACTATCTTTGCGCCGATACCGCTTTTGTACGAGGCATATCTTTCTTCTATAAATTTATCTATACGCCCGTCTTCTATAATCTTATATGCCTTTTTTAATCCTAACGCAAAGGTATCCATACCAGCAATATGCGCCAAGAAAATATCTTCCACGGTGTTTGATCCCCGTCTTGTCTTTGCATCAAAATTTAAGCCGCCGTTTTGAAAACCTCCTGCCTGAATAATTTGATACATAGCATACGTGGCGTCATATACATTGACAGGAAACTGGTCGGTATCCCATCCCAAAAGACAATCGCCCTGATTTGCGTCAACAGAACCCAACACGCCGTTGATTCTGCACACACACAGTTCATGCTCAAATGTATGTCCGGCGAGCGTTGCATGATTTGCCTCAATATTTATCTTGAAATCCTTTTCCAATCCGTATTTGCGCAGAAATCCCAAAACCGTCGCCGCGTCAAAATCATACTGATGCTTTGTCGGCTCCTTCGGTTTCGGTTCGATATAGAAATCTCCCTGGTAGCCTTTCCCGCGCGCATAGTCAACCGCCATCTTTAAAAAGCGCGCATAGTTATCGTTTTCAAGAGACATATCCGTGTTAAGCAGCGTTTCATACCCCTCTCGCCCGCCCCAAAAGACATATCCCATGCCGCCGAGCTCCATGGTAATATCAATCGCTTTCTTCACCTGCGCCGCAGCATAAGCAAACACATCGGCATTGCACGAGGTGGAAGCGCCATGCATATAACGCGGATGTCCGAAGCAGTTCGCCGTTCCCCACAAAAGTTTGATGTTGCACCGATTCATTTCTTCTTTGATGATTGGCACGATGATGTCAAGATTTTGCTGAAATTCTTTCAGTGATGCGCCTTCCGGTGCGATGTCCTTATCATGGAAGCAAAAATATTCTATGCCGAGCTTGCTCATGATTTCAAACGCCGCATACGCTCTTTTCTTATAATTTTCGATGGAGTCCTTCTCTCCAAAGTTCTTGTCAATCGTGCCCACACCAAACATATCGGCGCCGTCTGCCGCCAGGGTATGCCAATATGCCATTGAAAACTTAAGATGTTCACTCATCTTTTTGCCGCCAATGACCTCGTCCTTGTTATAATACTTAAATGAAAACGGGTTGGTGGATTTCGGTCCTTCGTATGGAATGTTAGGAATCTGAAACATCTCACGCATTGCACACAATCCTTTCTGTACGAAATTATTTTCTAATCTCATCATATCACAGACAGGCAAAAACTAAAATTACTATTTTGCTTTTTTTGCGACACATATTGCTTTTTTTAGAAAGCAACTGTATAATAAAAGAAAACGGTAAAGTGTGGTGATACAATGCAGAATTTATTTTTTGAAACATTTCACAGGGCTTCCAGCGACTATCCGTATCTTGACTGCGAGATGAAGAACATTAACTATTTGCCGCACTTTCACGAAGAACTGGAACTCGCTGTGGTGCGCAGCGGCGAAGTCTGCGTTGCCAGTGAATCGGGAAGACTGGAGGCAAAAAAGGACGATATTTGCATTTTTATGCCCGGTGAAATCCACAGCTATATTTCGTCCGGCGACAATTCCTTGTACATTATGAAGTTAAACTGCAAAAACTCACAAGAAAAAATAGATTTTTCTCTTTTGCGCATTCTGCCCAATGTTATTCAACCGCATGTCCCACTCAACAGCCTCCTGCGCAAAGAACTGGAAGCTGCTGCAAAGGAAATCAACGCAAAAAAGACCGGCTACGCTTATATGTCAAACAGTATTGCAAACAAAATGCTGTGCGATATTCTGCGCTCCGGTATGATAGAACAGGTGAATGCGGCCTATCGAAAAAAACATGTATTTTCGCTTTCGCTGCTCGCGGACGTCAATGAATACATCGAACAGCACTACATGGAAAAAATATATCTGTCTGATGCAGCCGCGCATTGCAATCTTTCCCAATATTATTTTTCACATCTTTTTAAGGAAATCACTCAAAAGACATTTTATGATTTTTTGACCGCTTTCCGGCTGGAAAAAAGTCTCGGACTATTGCTGTATTCAGACAAAAAAATAACTGCCATTGCTTACGAATGCGGCTTCTCCAATGTCCGTTCTTTCAATAGGGCGTTCAAAAAAGCCTTCGACCAAACTCCCTCCGACTACATCAAAGTGCATACAGGCCACTGATAACGCTGGACACTGTTCCTACTTGTTTTTTTATTGTCACAGAAACTGTGGCATTTTTTTTGCCCATTTATAGGGCAAACCGGGAAATCCAGCGTCTGTCAAATACCCACTGTTATCTATCTTTGAAGCCGTTGCCAATGGGGATAGCCTAGACTGGAAAGATCTTTCCGCTGCCGAGATTACGCAGCGTGTGACGGAAAACGTGCAAAACGGCTCCATTTGTCTCTTTCACAATGAGGCAAAAAATACGCCGGAAGCGCTGGAGCAGCTCATTCCGCAATTACAACAGGAGGGATATACTTTTGTTCCTGTTTCCGAGCTGGTATATAAACAGAATTACTCCATTGACCATGCCGGTCGTCAAAGCGCGCTTGCTGCGACAGGTGCAAACCTTTACTAACCAGACTATACAAAAATAAAAACCCTTGAGAGGAGATAAATCAACATGGAATACGCGACGCAAAACAATAGTGCACAAATTGTGGGGGAAATCACAAAGCCGCCGGTGTTTAGCCACCGGCATTTTGACGAAGACTTTTTTCTGTTTACCGTAAGGGTTCCGCGCCTGAGTGGTGTGGGTGATTTTATTAACGTCATGATTTCAGAAAAGCTCATTTGTGGTTTGGAATTGCAGGAAGGAACATTGGTCGAGGTCAGCGGGCAGTACCGCTCCTACAATAATTATAGCGGCAAAGGCAGCAAATTGGTTCTTTCCTTGTTCGCCCGCGATATTCGCTTAGGCAATGACATTGAGCATCTCGACAATCCTAATGCCATTACGTTGGACGGTTATATCTGCAAGCCACCGGTATACCGCACGACGCCCTTTTCCCGCGAAATCGCGGACATTCTCCTGGCTGTCAACCGGTCTTATGGAAAATCCGATTACATCCCCTGCATTGTCTGGGGACGCAACGCTAAATTTGCCTCCTCTTTGGAGGTCGGCGCACACATTCATTTGAGCGGACGGATTCAAAGCCGTGAATACCAGAAAAAATATGAAGATGGGTCATTTGAAACAAAAACCGCATTTGAAGTTTCCGTTTCCAAATTGGACGTGATAGAAGAAACGGAAGTGCCGGATCCCTCTCCCACCTTGGAATCCTGACAACTGTATGCATAGACGAGGACAGGCGGAAACGTCTGTCCTTGTACCGTTTTTCACAAATCTATTTCTAATCTGTGTAAAGTTGTATACAAAATTCCACTTGCCATTCAAACTGTTCTATGGTACAATGATGGTAGAGTAATATCTATAGAAATTGGGTACCTTACCATTAGTACTTTATTCCAAATTCGCAATGACATTGGAGGATATTTCACACCAAGAAAGGATGAATCAACGATGGACGAGCAGACAAAAGAATTATATGCACAGTTGGACGACATTATCGCGCATATTACCGATGCCAGCGGTTCGCTAGTGGAAATCCTGCATGATGCGCAACAGTTGTTTGGCTACCTTTCGCATGATGTACAGCTTTACATTTCCCGCAAGCTGCACCTGCCGGTATCCAAAATTAGCGGGGTCGTCACGTTTTCCCCCGTTTTTAAGGAATCTCCTGCCGGGCAAAAAAACATTAGTGTCTGTCTGGGAACCGCATGTTTTCTAAACGGTTCTTCCGAAGTGCTGAAAGCCATTGAAAAGAAACTGGGTATTGAGGTGGACCAGACCACACCGGACGGCAAATATACACTGCATGCCGCGCGCTGCGTGGGCG
>CBCTHD010000045.1:0-10079 GCA_965146615.1 uncultured Clostridia bacterium | reverse complement strand
GAATGAGTGTGGTACAAGTAATTGCGGCTGCCGGGGCAACTATTGCGGTTGTTGGGATTGTGTGGTATGTGCTTGCGGTAATCGCCCAGTGGAAACTATTCACAAAAGCGGGAGAAGCGGGTTGGAAGTCTATTATACCTATTCTAAATGGTCATGTTCTTTACAAAATTTGTTGGAAAGCCTCCATGTTTTGGCTGGTGTTTATATTGGCTGTTGTGGCGATGATATGTGCAGCGTTTGCGGCAAGCAGCGTTTTTGCATTGATTTTGGTATACATACTATATTTGGTCATATTTATCATATCTATCGTTATGAATGTTAAATTGGCAAAGGCATTTGGACATGGTGGAGGATTTGCAGTTGGCTTGATTTTTCTGAATATTATCTTCATGCTGATACTCGGCTTAGGAAATTCGGAATATCAAGGAAAAAACTAAATAGGAATCATATGAAGCTCTGATAGAATCAGGGCTTCTTTCTTTTTTGAACGCTTTTGATGGTAAAAGAGGTTTGAGGACAGCGAAAGTTTTTCAGTGTCCCAAAGCATGTTTTTAGTTGAACTAAAATAACAGCCCCCAAGATTACTTGAGGGCTGATGAACGACCTTTTTATAAAATACCGAACCTTGCGGCGATTTCTAAAATATAGTAAGAGGACTCCAGTAGTTCACCGATACAGGGAATCCATTTCAAAAGCCAGTTTTTGATACCTCCTGTATCCTTCTTTTTTATCGGTTCTACTGCTTCATTGGCAAATTTCTTAATGGAAGCGTCCGAATTTGCTTTTAATGCCGCAACCTCGTCAGCTAACTTGTTCCAGTCCATATCTTCCATACCTGTTATATTGACAACTGTGTTATGTGCACCGCTGCCGGTGCTGATAATGCCTGTATTATGTTCTACTTTAATGTTCATATGTTTCAAAACTCCTTATTTACGATGTTGTCAGCCTCGTCACCGGTACTGATAATTCCGTCATTATTTTCTACACTGATGTGGTTTTCCGTCATATTAAAGATAATTGGTGATTGTTGTAGTGCAGCGTCATTTATGTTGTCTCGCAATATGCGCAAGGATTGCCGACCAATTTCGTCCAACGCTGTAAAAACAACGGATTTTCCAGAGTTTAATTCAATAAACAGACCGTGCCTGTCGGGAAAAGTTTTTTCCGCAGGAGGTTCGACACCATATGCGACACTTTTGCGGAATGTCAGAATGGCCATCAAAATGCAAACAGCAGAAACAACGATACATAGGACTTCTATTACTTTAATGGGTGTTATCTGTTCTGCAGTGCGACCTACAGTCTGAAAAAGAACAACCGACATGAGAAAAAACAAAATTGCTGTAATAATACAATTTCTCAGTTTGGAAGCCTTTTTGTTCGATTCAACAATTTCATAAATTCTTTTGTCATTTTCATATTTTTCTAAGGCATCATGATATTTCTGTCTATCTCTGTTAAAAAATTTGACGATATACATTCTTGAGATATTGGCAACCCTAATAATAGCGTCTCCATATCGTATACAGTCACAGCTAATCTTAATCTCATTTGCAGCAGGCAAAATATCCTCTCCTTTCACCTATAACAACCATACACCAACATCCCCGTGATTTAGACATTATATCACAATTATTTCCAATTGTCTACCAAATTTTACTTTTCATTTAATATTTCCTATAATAAAACAAAAAGAAGAGGGTTGCTCATCTTCCGACTGAAAAACATTCGAGCCCGTTCTATTGTGTGTTTCGCTGCATTTCCGTCCGCTCACAAAAAAACACCGCCGAAACGAAAGGTTCCAGCGGTGTTCTATTTGGTGACCCGTACGAGAATCGAACTCGTGTTTCCGCCGTGAGAGGGCGGTGTCTTAACCGCTTGACCAACGGGCCACACCGAAAATGGAAATATAAATCCCACTTCTGCATTTAAGTATAACATATCTAAAATGAAAATGCAAGTACTTTTCCAAAAAAATGCCAAGAAAAGGTCTCAAAGAGAAAAAACGCTGGGCAAAAAATTGTAAGAGACCTAACCTGCGGATACATGTGAGACTTTGTAAGGGACAGTTAGGAATAGGAAACAGCTCCCGCAACGAATGAGGTTGCGGGAGCTGTTTCCTATTTTTCTACAACTTAATTCGGCGTAGAAGTAGCTTCTGCTTTTTCTACAAATACTTTATCGTTTTTGATGTCAATAACAATGCTGTCACCTTCACCAATTTTTAGATCCAGCATTTCTTCTGCCAGCGCATCTTCAATTTTGGACTGAATCGCACGCCGCAGCGGACGAGCGCCATAGACAGGGTCAAAGCCTTCTTTTGCCACAAAGGATACCACGGCCGGCGTGTAAGAAGCGGTAATACCATTGCCGCTCAGCCGTTTCATCAGACTATCCAGCATAATTTTCGCAATGGAAGAAATATTGTCCTCCGTAAGTTGATGGAAAACGATGATGTCATCCACACGGTTGAGAAATTCAGGTCGGAATGCCTTTTTCAGTTCTCCCATCACATCGTTTTTGATGCTTTCGTAGTCGCGCAACTGCTGATCGTCCGTTTCAAACCCAAGGCGTTTGTTTGCTGTGATAAGACGCGCGCCGATGTTGGACGTCATAATGATGACGGTGTTTTTAAAGTCCACCTTGCGTCCCTGAGAATCTGTCAGAATACCATCCTCCATGATTTGCAGCAGAATATTAAAGACATCGGGATGGGCTTTTTCAATTTCGTCAAACAGGATAACGGAGTACGGTTTGCGGCGGATTTTTTCCGTCAATTGTCCGCCTTCGTCATAGCCGACATATCCCGGAGGGGAGCCGACCAGTTTTGATACGGCATGTTTTTCCATATATTCCGACATGTCAATACGAATCATGGCATTTTCATCGCCAAAAATAGCTTCTGCCAGCGCTTTGGACAGCTCGGTTTTTCCGACACCTGTCGGCCCGAGGAAAATGAAACTTCCGATGGGGCGTTTGGGATCTTTTAAACCAACACGTCCGCGGCGTACCGCTCTTGCTACAGCATGCACGGCTTCCTCTTGGCCCACCACACGTTCGTGCAGGACATTTTCCAAATTCTTCAGCCGTTCGCTTTCTTCCGTTGCCAGTTTATTGACCGGAATACCTGTCCATTTGGCGATTTTTTCTGCAATATCTTCTTCTGTTACTTCTAGATGGGACGTATTGCTTTCTTCCTGCCACTGCTGCTTTTTCTCATCCAGTGATTTTTTGAGGGACTGTTCTTCATCACGCAGCTTTGCTGCTGTTTCAAAATCCTGCCCCATCACTGCCGCCTCTTTTTCTTTGGACAAGCGGTCTAATTGCCCTTCCAAGTCTTTCAAATCCGGCGGCGCAGTCATGTTGCGTAGACGGACTGTTGCAGCCGCTTCATCGATGAGGTCAATCGCTTTGTCAGGCAGAAACCGGTCGTTGATATAACGATCGGACAGTTTGGCTGCCGCCACAATGGACCGGTCTGTAATTTTCACCTTATGATGTGCTTCATATTTATCGCGAATCCCTTTGAGAATTTCAATGGTTTCTTCTACGGTAGGTTCGCCCACTTTAACAGACTGGAACCGTCGTTCCAACGCCGCATCTTTTTCAATAAACTTCCGATATTCTTCCAATGTCGTCGCACCGATGACCTGCATTTCGCCGCGCGCCAGGGCAGGTTTTAAAATGTTGGAGGCATCAATGGCGCCTTCCGCAGCACCGGCGCCGACAATAGTATGCATTTCATCAATGAACAAAATGACGTTGCCCGCTTTAATAACTTCGTCAATTGCGGTTTTCAGCCGTTCTTCAAAATCGCCGCGGTATTTTGCACCAGCCAGCATAGAAGACAAATCCAGCGTGAAGACACGTTTGTTTTTCAGGCTTTCTGGAATGTTGCCCGCGACAATACGCTGCGCCAATCCTTCCACAATCGCTGTTTTTCCAACGCCGGGTTCCCCAATCAGACAGGGATTATTTTTGGTGCGACGGCTTAAAATTTCTACGACGCGTTCAATTTCACTATCCCGCCCAATGACCGGGTCAAATTTATTTTCCGACGCCTGCTGTGTCAGGTCGCGTCCAAATTGATTCAGTGTCGGTGTATCGCCGCTGCCCTCCTGCTGTCCTCTGCCGGAGGCGGTGGGACTGCCCTCTGTCAGCGCCTGAATCAGGCTGTTATACAAGTCCTGGGCGTCCACACCTAATTCTTGTAAAATGCGGACTGCCAGACCTTCCCCTTCCATAATAATGGCAAGCAGAATATGTTCTGTGCCGATATAAGTGTTGCCCAACTTTTGAGATTCGTTTACGCTGATTTGCAGCACGCTTTTGCTGCGTGGCGTCATTTCCACGTTGCGCGACGGTTTGTCGGTATGAGAATTGCCGTAATAACGGTTCAGCTGCTGCATATATCGCTCAATGGTAACACCTTTTGATTTCAAGATTTTCGCGGCGAGACAGTCCTCCACACGAATCAGTCCGGCGAGCAAATGTTCTGTACCCACGACACCATGTCCCAGGCTTGCTGCCGTTTCTTCCGCCAGTTTCAGCGCGGCGGCCGCTTTTTGAGATAAGGTAAATCCAAACATAGAGGTTCCCTCCTTTTATCGAATTGCTTTTTTGACTAATTCTGCCCGCAATATATCCCGTTGACCGGTGGACGCATCTTCGCCCTTTTGTCCCAGCATGAGATTTGCAGGTTTGGTTTCAATGAGCAGCGCGGTCAACGTGGAGAGCGGAATATCAGTCACAATCCCCAGTCCTACGCCCATACGCACCAGCGACAACAATTGTGTCAATTCGTTGCTGGACAACAGGTGCGCATATTGCAGGGCGCCGCGTGCCCTCAATATTTTATCGGTGAGTTCATCTGCATGATTTTGCTGCAGCATTTCACGGATTTCTTTTTCCCGTTTGACAACGGCTGCTACAATGTTTTTCAGTTTATCAATGATTTCCTGTTCCGTTACACCCAGCGTAATTTGGTTGGATATCTGATACAGGTCGCCAATCGCCTTGCTGCCTTCGCCGTACATGCCACGCACTGTGAAACCAAGTTTGCCGACGGTATTCATCATACGCTCAATGTTGTCTGTCATACTTAGCGCCGGCAGATGCAGCATCACGGACGCCCGCATACCGGTTCCGGTATTGGTGGGGCATTTGGTCAAGTATCCATAAGTGCTGCTTTTGGCATAATCGACCTGTTCGCTGATAACCTGATCCACGCGCCGCGCGCTTTCGTAGGCGTCGTCCAGATGGTAGCCGCCCAAAATACATTGAATGCGCAGGTGGTCCTCTTCATTGATCATAATACTGATGGTATCGTCCATACCGAGCAGCACACCCTTATGTTTCATGTTATACTGCATTTGGGGACTAATCAGGTTTTCCTCAATTAACGCCAGCCGCCGGGTGTCGGAAATGTCGCCCATGCCTTCATAATGGAAGGAATTTGCGATGGTTGCGCCGGAATCCAGCACAGCGTGGCGAATCTGTTCACAGACCTTCTGTTCTTCTTCCGCACTCATTTTCCCGTTGAAGGGAAAGGTGGCGAGATTGCGTGCCAACCGGATTCGTGTGCTTAAAATAATGTCATCTTGATTCGTAGTGTCTTTGTACCAAACCGTCATCTGTTGTCACCTACCTTTGCTCCAAGTGTTTGATTTCATCGCGCAGCTGCGCCGCACGTTCATAGTCTTCCTTTTCAATCGCTTGTTGAATCTGAGCTTTGAGTTGCCCTATTTTACTTTGTTTGTCATTTTCCGCTGCTTGCTGCGGCGCGATATGTTGTTGTGCGCCATGCAGCCGGTTCATCAATTCCGGCAGATAATCGGAAAATGCCTCATAACAATGGCTGCAACCAAACATACCGTTGTTTGAAAATTCCCGATAAGTCGTGCCGCAATGGTTACAAGTTTTACCGGATGTAGCGCCAATACCTGTTGCTGTACCAAACAAGTCACCCAGAAAATGATTTAGGTTAAACATGGAACCGGGACCTTCCAGCAACCCAAGTTCTTTGGCACACTCACTGCACACTTCATACTCACAAGTATTTCCATTAATATTTTGCGAAAAATAAACATTCGCAGGACGTTGTTTACATCTTGAACACAGCATCATTCATACCTCCTTATTTAGACCAGCCGTATCAACATATTTTTCAAAAGTGCCGCACGCATTTGGTCCTTTTCCGGCTGGTTTAGGGTCAGGACCTTGTCGCTGAGTGCAGCAAGCATAATATCTTTTTCGCGGCACGAGATGACGGAATAGTCCGATAGATTTTGCAGACATGCTTGGCAGGAAGCAAAGTCAATGGTTTTACCGATGCAATTTATCATGTGCATCAAAAGGTCTCCTGCAGGAACCTGTGCCCGCTGAATTTTAATATATCCGCCGCCGCCGCGCCTGCTTTCCACAATGTAACCGCGTTCATTGGTGAAGCGGGTAGAGATCACGTAATTGATTTGCGACGGAACACAGTTGAATTTTCCGGCGAGTTCGTTTCGCTGTAATTCTGCAATACCGCCGGTCGATTCCAGCATCTCGATGATAAAATTTTCAATCAAATCACTCATTTTCATGTCGTATCACCACACTTCTTTAGAAGGATTGTCGAAAATCGTATTAATTTGACTTTGACTTTCTTTGACCTTTAATTGTATTATACCACCTTATAGCAAAAAAGCAACAATTATAAATCGCTAAATTTTTTAAAATTTTTAAATTATCTCTTGAAATCTATATAATTCGTAGATTTACAAAAAAATACTCTTGTTTTTAAAATAATCGAAAAAAGTATTGGAAAACTATTGCATTTTTATGCAGAAAGGTGTATAATTTATGAATACTTATAAATAAGGAGAATGGTTATGGATTTACAAGACATTGTAGCATTGGACCAGAAATACTACATGAACACCTTTGGCAGCCGTACGCCGCTGCTGTTTGAACGAGGACAGGGGATGCAGCTCATAGATTGCTCCGGGGAGGCGTATCAGGATTTTTTTGCGGGAATTGCTGTGACAGCCCTGGGACACCATCATCCGGTGTTTACGGCGGATATCAAAGCGCAGGTGGAAAAAGTATTACATACGTCCAGTCTTTATTATATTGAAAATCAGGCAAAATTAGCACAGCTTTTGGTGGAGAATTCCTGTGCGGACAGAGCGTTTTTCTGTTCTACAGGGGCGGAAGCAAATGAAGGTGCAATTAAGCTGGCGAAGATTTATTTCTATAAACAAGGAAAACCGGAAAAACATGAGATTATCACGCTCAAGCAGTCGTTTCACGGTAGAACGCTGGCAACGGTTGCGGCGACGGGGCAGGAGAAATATCAAAAGCCATACTATCCTCTCATACCGGGTTTCCATCATGTACCCATCAATGACATTGCCGCACTGGAGGCGGCTGCCAGTGAAAAGACGGCGGCGATTATGCTGGAATTGGTGCAGGGAGAAAGCGGCGTACACCCCGTGACACAAGACTATTTGCAGGCGGTGAAGCAAATTGCGGATCACTACGGCGCACTGTTGATTGTGGACGAAGTACAGACCGGCATGGGGCGGACGGGGAAACTGTTTGCCTATGAACACTACGATATAGAACCGGATATTTTTACCTTGGCAAAGGCGCTGGGCAATGGGGTTCCCATTGGTGCACTTTGTGCGAAACAAGAGATTGCGGACGCATTTTCGCCGGGAGATCATGGAACCACATTTGGCGGCAATCCGCTTTCTACGGCAGCAGGGTGCAGCGTCATGAAAATTTTGCAGCAGGAACATCTGGTCGAAAACGCGGCGGAAATGGGCGCATATTTTATAGAACAGTTGCGGCAGTTGCAGCAGAGTTGTCCTGGTATTGTAGAGGTGCGAGGGTTGGGGCTGATGATTGGCGTTGAACTGCAAGAAGGCCTGGGTACAATAGTGCAGCAGGCGCTACTGGACGCGCATTACCTGACGGGATGTGTGGCAGGAAAAATACTTCGGATTTTGCCGCCGCTCATTATTACCAAAGCAGATATTGACGGATTTATCGATACATTGAAAACGAGTTTGACGACCTAGGGGAGGAAAGAAACATGAAAGATTTACTGAGTTTGCAAGATTTATCAACAGCAGAAATTTTGGAATTACTGGATTTAGCAGCGAAATTGAAACAGGATAATAAGGAAGGAAAACAGCATCACTTATTAAAAGGAAAAACGATTGGTTTGATTTTTGCCAAATCCTCCACGCGCACGCGGGTTTCTTTTGAAGTGGGAATGTACCAATTAGGGGGACATGCGCTGTTTTTGAGCTGCAATGACATTCAGCTGGGACGCGGGGAATGTATTCATGATACGGCAAAAACGTTGTCGCGTTTTCTGGACGGTATCATGATTCGGACGTTCGACCAGGCGGAAGTGGAACAGCTGGCAGAATATGCGGATATTCCTGTCATCAACGGGTTGACAGATTTGCTGCACCCCTGCCAGGTACTGGCGGATTTGCTTACCATTCGGGAGCACAAGGGGACGCTGAAGGGATTGAAAATGAGCTATCTGGGCGATGGGAACAACATGGCAAACACGCTGATTCAAGGCGCGGCAAAAGTGGGTATGGACATTTCCGTTGCCACGCCATCAGGCTATGAATGTGACAAGGCAGTGGTGGAAGCGGCAATGCAAACGGCGGAAGAAAATGGCTGCAATATTGTTCTGACGACAGACCCGAAGATGGCAATCGAAGGGGCGGATGTGGTGATTACAGATACTTGGGTCAGCATGGGACAGGAGGAAGAAAAAGCGCGCCGTATCAAAGATTTTGCGGGCTATGAAGTAAATGCACAGCTGATGTCACACGCCAAACCGGATGCAATTTTCTTGCACTGCCTGCCGGCATATCGCGGCTATGAAGTGACAGAAGACGTCATTGACGGAGAACAGTCTGTGATTTTTGATGAGGCGGAAAACCGTCTGCACGCACAAAAAGCAGTTATGGTGAAATTGATGCAGGATTAGGGGGAATTGCGATGGTAAGTGCAGATTTAGCGATTGAAAATATGAATTTTGAAACCTATCAAATTCGTAAAGCAAATATTAGCGATATTTCGCAGATACGGAAGGTCACAAAAGACGCTTTTGCGTTATACATCAAATCAGCGCATTTGGATACCATTCCGGCGTTGTCGGAATCGGAGGAAGATATTCGGCAGGATATAGAAACCAAAGTGGTGTTGGTGGCATATATCGGGGATAAAATTGTAGGTTCGCTGCGGCTGGACTTGCGAGATGATAAGACGGCATATTTGAGCCGGTTTGGCGTGGAACCGGATTGCCAAAACCTGGGAATTGGGAAATCGTTGATGAATATTGTGGATAATCTAATGCGGGAATACCACATCAGACAGCTACAATTACATACAGCCTCGCAAATAGGACCGCTGATTCGGTTTTATTATGGTCGCGGCTTTTATGTAGATTCCACAACCAAAGACAGAGGTTACATCAGGGCGCTGCTCTGTAAAGATTATGCATAAAAACAGCCTGCGGGATTCGTTCCGCAGGCTGTTCCATTCACCTCAAGTATCCTATTAATTTTTTAAATAAGCAGGCACAATGTCCCGTCCCAATGCTGTCAGCATTGCTTTATCGCTGGCAATCGTCGAACCGGAAGTTGTCAACATGTTTCCGGTAATGGTAGCGCTTGCGCCGCTTTGAAATGCAGATTTGCCGTCGTTTGCCATGAGCTTCCGCCCCGCTGCCAGACGAATATTTGCGGTCGGGTTGATGTAACGGAAAAAGGCAACCGTACGGAGAATATCTTCTTCTGATAAGGTGTCCAGATGTTCCAAAGGCGTTCCGGGAATCGGCATCAGTGCATTGATGGGAATGGATTCAATTCCCAATTCCGCCAGGCTGATTGCCATATCCAAACGATCCTCCCAAGTTTCACCCATACCGATGATACCGCCGGAACAGACGCAGAAACCCTCCTTTTGCGCCAGCTTGATGGACTCTATTTTCTGGTCATAGGTATGCGTTGTGCAGATGAAGGGAAAATACCGCCGCGAGGTTTCGATATTTTCGTGAT
>CBCTHD010000044.1:0-10088 GCA_965146615.1 uncultured Clostridia bacterium | reverse complement strand
TCGGTGGCTTGCTGCAACTCCACATTCGGAGACCTCCCATATTTGAAAGCCATTTCAGAAAGTTTCTTGTCAATGCGTACATACAGCTTGTCAAGTGTTTTTTGGGGATACGGATTTTCCGGATTCGTTCTTCAGCTTATGGTGGTATCAGAGCACACAAGCCTGTAAATATCCTTAATATAAGCCTCTATATCGCTTGTTGTCATTCCTTTGGCATACACAGATATTATTTTCTTTCATTCCGCCGATTCATGTTGTTTAATTTTTCTTGACAAGCTGCTGTCCAAATTCGCCGTTGCGGTCTCTGGGAACTTTAATTTTGGTTTCTCCAATCGTCAAAACAAACAAATAATTACCCCAGCAAACAAATAGTTACTATGAAAATTCACATAAAGATGTTATAATTTAATATAGTAATAAGTTTGGAATCGGATAAATTACATCACGATAGAGCGCATGCAAAATAGATTTCCGCGGAGCGGTCAAACCCCAATATTGACTACAGCCTAGACAAAGATAGTCACAAAATATTCTTGACGCTGCACGCGCCAATCTAATTTGGCAACTCATTGTGTGCGAATGAAATGGTAGGTTTTGTCAAGCGTTATAACATAAAATTTTTAATGCCGATAAGGCGGAAAGGAAATGTCATAAAAAAAGTATTATACATCACTATTACGGTATGTTTGCTGGCAGGGCTGTTTATCGTTCCTGCAACGGCAGCACAGGATCTGTTGCAGGACGGGGAGAAATTATTGGACCCTGTGTACTTGATGGACTTCAGCCCGGCGTCGGACGGAAAGTTTTATGACGCGCCGGAAGGGACAGAGGGACGAATGGAAGTATCAAGAGCAGACAATCCGGCAGATATAATTTTCCTGTCCGGCAGCGAATCAAACGTAGACAATCAAATCATAAACACTCTTACGGGCGGCAATACCTCCGGGATATATGCTTCTCGGGCAGAAAAGGATCTCTACGTCACGTTTTCAAAGGGAACTACGGCGAACGATATGAATACCGGAGCCAGCGGAGCTGCGGAGGATTATTGCTTAAAGTCAGTAGATGCAAGCAGCAGCAGTTCGTACATTGCGTGGACTAGAATTAACTTCCCTGAGACCTATGGCGGTGAGCAAGACAAGTATAGCAAATATAGATTTGAAATGGCAGGCTTACTCCAATGCAACAACACAAACTGCTGTCGGCAGTCCTACGGGAGGAGCGATTATAACCTTTATTATTGGGGGTAAATCGGTGCAGCTTAACTGCGCAACCGGTAGCGATACCGCTGTCAGAGACCCCGGGGCATTCCGGTTTTATGAGGGTGATACAAGTAGTAACACCGCTTTTGGACTTACTGGTGCTTCACAACGTACTACCGATAAGGCGCTGTTAGGCACAGTAACGAAAACAGCGGCCGCGCTTCCGGCTAGTGAATCGGGGAAATGGCAGCATATTACAATCGATTTTGACTTTTCGGCAGGAACGATTGACGCTGTGATAGAGGGCGCTGAGGAAAAAAGAGAAATTTCTACAGAAATTACGAAGGGTCAAGATATTTTTGCACAGGGTATCAGCGGTGTTGAGGTGCGTGGGTCGACTAAAACCGATCTCAGAATAAATTTTGCTGACAATATTCAGTTAACACCCATTACAAAAAAAGACACTGCGGCGATTACCCCGACGACTGCGACCTATGATAAATACAGCGGAAGCGAAAATCACAAGGCGATTGAAGGAACACTATCCGGCGACTATACATTAACCGCCTTGAAAAACGGTGAAACGACGCTGACAGAAAACACAGATTACACCGTGAACGGCAACACATACACGATTCTGACCTCTTATTTGGATACACTGACAACTAACGCAACACTGACCTTTAACATGGACGGCGGCACAAATCCAACGCTAACGATTGCCGTCACGGACACCACACCGGTATCCACGGAAGATGTCATAAAAAAAGTGGTGCTGGAACAGGTAATGGACGGCGAAACCGCAACAAATCAAGTGAACGTATATTTGGAGGGCTATACCTCGAACGGCAGCCATACGAATATTGAAAATCTGGTGGCGGTAGATTTGGATTTTGCCATTACCGAAGGCTTTGCCATCACGGGATTTACGGCAGCGGACGCGGAATGGACGTATGAAATAACGGATACGGGTAGTTACCTGATCCATGAAAAAGGTATGAAAGACGGCGCATCCGATTTGGACGGTCAGAAGATTCTGCTGGGTACGCTGACACTGGAAGGATACGGTGAAGGCACCATCACGGCAGGCGCAGACAGCAGAGCGGTGCAGCAGAGAAGCGCGGACGGGAAAAACATTGTCATCAGCAGCGTTGCAGAAACGGCGACACTGACCGTAACGGTAGCTGTGCCGACCAAAACGCTGACGGTGAAGGTGACGTTCCCGAACAATATTGTGGACAACGCGGCGGCATATCAGGATATGAAAGCGACCATTTCCGGCGGCGACTTGATGGAAGAAATCGTGATGAACTTCGGTATAAATGCGGATGACGAGGAAGCAATTGAGCTGGAAGACCAGACCTACACCTTTGAGCAAGAACTGACGGAAAACACCGCCTATACGGTGACGATAACCGGCGCGGGTTACCGGACAGCGCGCTACAGCGTGAACATGGCGGAGGACAAGGAACTGAACTTCTGGAACAACGTCAAAGACGCGCCGCAGGTCGTGGAAATAGGAAAAGAAACCAGCTCGGTCCTTAGTAACTTCCTGGCGGGCGACATCGTGGGAGACAACAACATCAACATCTATGACCTGTCCGCTGTGGTATCCTATTTTGGCACCATCAATGTTACCAATACGGCGTCGGATTATGCAAAATATGACCTGAACCGTGACGGCGTGATTGACTCCAAAGACGTGGCGCTGGTATTGGTTTCCTGGAACAACTGATACAGCGTGAATTTTCAGACAAAACAGCATAGCATCAAAAAGGGGCTGTCGCATTAAGACAGTCCCTTTCGCTGTATTTTATGTAGATCGGCGGATGTTATGGCGCCGTTTCCAGTGCGATGTCTGCGGCATTTTTTACGCTGCCTTCAATTTGCGTATAGCTCTCCGGAACGCCGCCCACAATCACAGCCTGCGCTACTGGAACCACCGCGTCTATTTGCACGGTGCGCTGCAGCGTAGGCGCCATTATGCCGACGCTGATATGCAGCTGCATCATCACCTGCATTTTTGTCTGATTAATGCCCGCCTGCTCAAACGAATCCTGAAACTCTGTCTGCAATTCCGAAAGCGGAATCACTTGAACGGGGATTCTGGGACCTATACCTGATAGCACCGTCATGCCCAGCATGTTAGCCAACGGCACTTGCACTTCCATTTGCTTTTCTTCTCCCAATTGGTCTAAAATTTCTTCCGCTATGGTAGACTGCAAAAGATTCAATTTCGTCACATCTGTATGAATGGACTGGACATTACCGGACGCATCTTTATCGATGATAATTAAATCTTCAAAGCGCTTGTATTGTCTGCTCATGGCACTGCTTACAGTTTCGTTCACCATCTGCATCGTACTATATTTTACTTTTGCCTCTGCCATATCCAGCAGCAGCCGGTGAAATTTCACACTGCACATCAGCAACGCTAAAAATATCACACATAGAATGGTAAACCACAACAGTCCATGTCCTCTGCGCCCGGCGCCCAGCCGGATCCATGCGCGCCTTCGGAATGCTCTCATACCGCTTTGCTCCTCCCTGCTCCCGTCTCTCTCGTGGCGCTATTCTATATAGTATATGAAACAGGTTGACAGATGTGAACCAGAAAAGCCTTGCGGCTATAGACGTTTTCTGATAATTCCAATGGGTGTGCTCTGGCTGTCTTGCCCCAGCGGATTATCTTTCAAAATTTCCAATAGTAACACATCGTCCAGCTCTCGGTGCGATTTTCCCAATATGCAGCCGCCCAAGTCATTGATGTCCACCACCAGCACAGGGACGCCGCCCAGCGTTTGGGACACCTTCTGCGCAACTTGTCCGGGCGCTTCTGGTCCCAGCACCACATATCTGTTATATGGGGCGATAGTGTTGGGACAGGGTCCATCGATTGACTGTGCACGGTATCCCGCTATCCGGTAAAACCAGCCCTTTTTCCGCAGCAATCTTCCTATTGCGCCGCAAATTGCCGCCCATAATAGGCGCGGCATCCCACATTCTCTCAATGCCATTTCCATTGTTTCCGGCAAAGAAAGCCCAATCCCATGCTTTGATTTGGTCACGAACCGGCTAAGCAGCATTGCCAACAACGACGGTTTTATTTGCTCCACCGGAATTGCGCGTCCCTGTGCACATGCTACCATTTTTTCTGATAAAAAAACAATATCTCCCTTCAGCAGCAGCGGTTTTACATAGCTTGTTACCAGCTCCTGCAGAGAATCCCCTGCGCAGACCACCGGCGTCTTTACCGGAATTCGCTGGTAATATATGCCGCACACTTCCCGTTCTTTTACATTGTTCACTCGTCATCACCCTTTCTTTTCCCGATTATAGTGCACTGATATGTCCACTTCGTCACCGGATTGTGAAAGGGTTGTAAAGCTCTATTTCAGAAAAGCAGCAATTTTCTGACAATAGAAAGAAACGGTGACAAGGCTCCGCTTGCGCCTTGTCACCGTTTTCACGCATTCTTTTTACTATCTTATCGACTCTTGTAAAGCCTTACCAACGTAACAATTGCCTGTTCTACTGTATAGTTTTCCTGCGGTGAAAAACATTCGTTTTCCGTACCTTGCATCACATTGATTTTCTCCATGGCATAAACGCCCTTTTTTGCCCAATCTGAGATGCTGTTGTCGTCATTGTAAACCATATCGCCTGATAGCGACGGTATTGCGATTTCCATAAATTTCGCCATGCGGTATAGGATTGTCGCCGCTTCCTCCCGTGTCAGAAAGGCGTCCGGCGAAAACGTTGTTTCACTCGTTCCGGTGATAATATGCGCACTGTACAGCGCGCTAACCGCCGAGCTTGCTACATCTGTAAACGGGTTGGTCTCTTGATGGTCGAGATTGTAACCGCATTTTAACAGACTTGCATACACCACATTACAAAATTCCTCCCGCGTGATATTTTGCGTATAATCGTCAGAGAAATCTCCGTTGCCGAGCCAGCCCTCCTCTTTTGCCTGTGCAATTGCCTCCGTCGCCCAATCGGATACTGTTGGGGAAGCGGCCGGCACGCTGCCGTCCTGCGGAAGAAGCGCAGAAATCCGGCTGACTGCTGCTGGGTCCATGGTGTAGAGTACGTAGGGCATACGGCTCAACGCTAAACTGTACCGGTCAACGCCGCCGCTGGACGAAATAAAAGCATAGGTATATGTGTCGTCCGTTTTTTCTGCGGTGATATAATACCCATACCCACTCATATCCATTTCTTGCGGATCAAGCGTCGAGGTGAGTATGATATTGTCCGCCACATCAAAAAAGCCATCTTTTGAGACCGTAAAACTTCTTCCGCCGCTAAAGGATATGGTTATTGTTTTTGTATCCTCACGACTTGCGCCTAAAAACTGTGTCAATGTAATCTGTCCACCGACCGTTTCCGCCGCAAACGCCGTTATAGCAAGTGCAAAAATCACGAATGTTGCCGCAATAAAACCAATTCTCTTTTTCATGTCAAATGCCTCCTTATTGCAATGTTACATATTCCTGCCACCGGTAAAGAACCGTATAATCATCATCAAAAACAACAATGCAAATTCGGTACGTTTCCCCTTTGACAAATTGATTTTCCGGCACGTCCACCTCTTCATAAGTGACAGTCTCGCTGTCATCCACACGAATCTCTGTGTCTTGCGTGTCATTCAAATCTACTGAATACTTTCTTATTTTGGTCGGCGTGAGGGTATATTGCGATTGTATTGTATCCCTTTTTGCTCGGTCATCACAGGCTACTTCCCTGCCATCTTTATTATATACTTCTATGGTGATTTTTTTTGCTTCCGGCAATGTCACATTGCTATTTACAACAATTTCTTCTGCTGTTGCCTTGGCGATTTCAAAATCTATCCCTGTAACATCAGTGTTTTGACGCTTGTCCTCATACTGTGTGAAATAATAGTTTGTGCTTGGATCACTCGTAACATCTTTCATATAATCTTTTTCAAAATTGCCTATGTAGGAAAAACCGCCGTCCGCTTGCAGCGCATCAAATCTTTCTTTCGTTATATTGTCAAATTCATCGGCGTTACATAAACTGACAAACGCAGTTTTTAGGTTGTATTCTTCATCAAATGCAAATTGAACTTCAATCCATCTGTTTTTCTTCTCTTTCTTATCAACCAACGCCATCACCGGTCGATCTCCAGCATAACCCGGATTATTATATTCAATAAACTGCATTGCTGAACTATATTTGTATTGCTTGATTTCGCGGCTCATTTCATCACTATAATACACATAGTCCGTTGTTTCTCCCGCACCGCTCCAGAGGTTTGCCGCGAGTTTTATGGTGCCGTTGCTGCCCGATAGAGAAATCAAATGTTCGTTGCTCACCATACCCTTTAAATCTCTTGTCTGGTAACGGGTAATCGTCACGTCAATTGCGCCGTCCTCCCCTGCCACGTCTTCAAACACCCAAGACGGTACGTTTTTTCCCGCTGCATTGATCGAGAATGTCACCCCGTCACGAAAATAGATCTCATTTTTGTCCCAATATTCCAACCCGTCCGATCCCACCGCCGCCATAACGACGGCAGCGCCGGCTATTGTCGTCAGTATCACTGCTGCCATGACCGCCGCCATGATTCTGGATAACCGTCCGCTTTTTGAACGCATTTTGACAAATCGCGTTTGCAGTTGTCTCCCATTTGCGCTCATTTGTGTTGTATAAAACTTGTGAAACATCATTACTTCCTCCTTTTCTCTTGTTCTACCAAATCCAAAATGGTGTTCATATAAAACTTTTGCTCCTGCTCGCTTAAGTTCTTGATAACAGCCATGTCACAGGACACCTCGCAGGCTTCGCTCACGTTCGCGCTGAGTAGGTACGCAAATGGATTGAACCAATGCACCGCGTTAACCAACAGGGCAAGCCATTTAAAGACCAAATCCCCGTGCTTGTAATGCGTCAGTTCGTGCCGGAATATCATGCGTTCCGTCTCCTTATCCAACTGATTACTTGGCACATAGACGACGGGAAAGAAGGTTCCCACAAGCATCGGCGAAGCCGCAGCTTTTGAGACACGAAGCCTGATATGCCGCCTAATATGCAGTTCCTTTTTGACCTCTTCAAAAATTTCATATTCCGTCAATTCAATACTGCCGTGTTTCTTTCGCATCAGAAACAGAAAGTAGCTGCCAAATGCCAAAAGTAAAAAAACACCCATTCCTCCAAACCATAGATACGCGACAAGGTCATAAATCCGTAAACTCCTGGATGCTGTAATCGGAATTTCGCGGTACTCCATCGGCGTTTGTTCAATGATTACCGTTTCAATTTCAGCTGCATTTTCCTGATTGTCGCTTTGCGCTATTTGTCCCACCGCTTCTTGCGGCGCCATCATTTGCATGTCTCTTTGCGGAATAAACTTCCAGAGTGGAATCACCATGCAAACCACAACCACAAACCAAATAGCATACTGCCACTTTGCAGGGAATTTGCGGACTGTCAAGGGCTTTAGCAACAAAAGCAGCATCGTCATGCCCGCTCCTATGCAGCTTAGCATAAGTACCGTCTTAAATATTTCAAACATTTTTATTTCTCCGCATCTATGATTTTTCTCAGATTCTCCATTTCACTCTGCGAAATTTCTTTATTTTCATAAAGCGCCGCAACAAGGTTTCCGACAGAACCATTGTACAGTTTTGACAAAAACGATTTTGTTTCCGTCATGCTGTAGTCCTTTTCCGGCAGCACGGCATAATACAAATTGGTCTTTCCTTTTTTGTCATAGGCGACAACGCCTTTTTCGCACAAACGGACAAGCAGCGTTCCTACCGTATTTCTTGACCATTTGTTTCCCGAAAGCGCCTTTAGTATCTCGCCTAACGTCAACGGTCCATCTGCTCCCCAAAGAATTTTCATCAGCTCATATTCCGATTCTGTTACAGCTTGTCTCGCCATAATAGTTCCCTCCATTTTTAGACTACGATCGTGGTCATATATTATTATATACCTACAATTGTAGTCTGTCAAGTCTTTATTAAAAATTTACCTAAAAAATTTTTTCTATGCGTTTATGCGGCATGAAAAAACTGACCTCCCAATCGTTAGATTTTGGGTCTAACTTTTGGGGGTCAGTTCATGTCCGGTCCTTGTCGTTTATACGGTTAATTCCACGTCCATCTCGGTATCGCCACTTTGCTCCAGCAGCGGCTGTACATAGTCCGCAATGAATTCTTCTGTTTGCTGCGGGGCACGCCCAACAAAATTAATGGGATTTAAAATTTCCTGAATTTCTTCTTCTCCCATCTGGAACACCGGATCCTGTGCAATCCGATGCACCAAATCATTTTGTGCTCCATTCATTTTCACTTCATTTGCTGCCGCCATGGAATGCACGCGAATCCGTTCATGCAGCGCCTGCCGGTCCCCGCCTTTTTTCACTGCCGACATCATGATATTTTCAGTTGCCATAAAGGGCAGCTCCCGCTGCATATGCGCTTCAATCATCTTGGGATAGACCACCAAGCCGCCTGCAACGTTCATATAAATGTTCAAAATAGCGTCTACTGCCAAAAATGCTTCTGCAACAGAAATTCGTTTGTTTGCCGAGTCGTCCAGCGTCCGTTCAAACCACTGAGTCGACGCCGTGATGGCAGGATTAAGCGTATCGACAATGACGTACCGCGCCAAGGAACCGATGCGTTCACTCCGCATGGGATTACGTTTATATGCCATGGCAGAGGATCCAATTTGATTCTTTTCAAACGGTTCTTCTATTTCCTTCAAGTGCTGCAACAGACGAATGTCATTGCTGAATTTATAAGCGCTCTGTGCAATGGAACTCAGCACATTCAATACCAGCGTGTCCACTTTTCTAGAATAAGTCTGTCCTGAAACCGGATAGACGCCGGGAAATCCCATTTTTTCCGCAATTTTCTGATCCAACTGTTTGACTTTTTCCATATTGCCGTCAAACAGTTCCACAAAACTTGCCTGCGTTCCCGTCGTCCCTTTGGAGCCAAGCAGGCGCATAGCGCCGAGACGGAAATCCAGTTCCTCCACATCCATTAGCAAATCCTGAATCCACAGCGTCGCCCGTTTGCCCACTGTGGTTAGCTGCGCTGGCTGGAAATGGGTGAATCCCAGTGTCGGCTGATCTTTATATTGCAACGCAAAACGGGACAGCTTCGCGATGACCGCCACCAATTTTTTGCGCACCAGTCGAAGCGCTTCCGTCATGATAATCAAATCTGTGTTGTCACCTACGTAGCAGCTTGTCGCACCCAGGTGAATAATGCCCTTCGCCTTGGGACACTGCGTTCCAAAGGCATATACATGCGCCATGACGTCGTGGCGCACCTCTTTTTCCCGTTGCTGCGCCACTTCATAATTAATATCGTCCTGCGCGGCTTTCAACTCCGCAATTTGTTCGTCGGTAATATCCAGGCCCAGTTCTTGTTCCGCTTCCGCCAACGCCACCCACAGTTTCCGCCAGGTCTTAAATTTTTTGTCCGGTGAAAACAGGTATTGCATCTCGCGGCTGGCATAACGGGCATTAAAAGGGCTTTCATATGTTTCGTGATTCATCTTTTGTACCATTCCTTCCCCATTCATACAATCATAAACATCGTTCTCGTTTACATAAATATCATTATAGTATATATTTCCACCGAAATCAAGACAAAATCAGAAAATTTGATTGCTTTTTTCCCATAGTTGGTATATAATTGCAGTATTATAATGAGATTGAAGGTGTTAGTTCATGGCAAAGGTTACTGTTGTCGGCAGCATTAATATAGATACGGTTTTGACCTGCGACCGGTTTCCGACGACCCAGGCGAGCAGTTATGCCAGCGGTATTTCCTATGTACCGGGCGGCAAAGGCGCCAATCAGGCAGTCGCTCTGTCGCGTCTTGGTTCTGATGTTGCATT